>NZ_JACJFL010000021.1:44663-68709 GCF_014164575.1 Pseudoalteromonas sp. SG41-1 | reverse complement strand
GCTTACCGCTTACCGCTTACCGCTTACCGCTTACCGCTTTTTTTAACTTTTTCTGTGCGCGCTTTTGTTCTGCTTTCTTAACGTGTTTGCTGATCCACTTGGTCATTTTTACCATTAATGCTGGCGGGAAGTCATGGCCCATACCGTTTACTATCTTTAATTTAGCCTTCCTGATTTGGGCTGCGGTTTGCTTTCCAGCGGCTATTGGCATGACAGGGTCTAAACTGCCATGTATGACGAGGGTTGGGGCTTTTATTTTCGGCATTAAATGTTGCCGGCAATCACTGGCAGTAATAGCGGCAAGTTGTCGGTTAAAGCCTTGCGGGTTGTGTGCTCTATCCACTCCTAGGGTAGCTTGTTTACGCAAAGCTAGTTCATCTTGTGGATAGGCTGGGCTGCCAATTAATTGATTTAGCCTTATATTATAATGTATAGCACCATCACGACTGGCTTGGGCGCGACGATGTTTTGCAAGCTGTAAAAATAGCTTTAAATTAGACGCCGATAGCTTAGGTTTACTCGAACTTGACATAATTGAGGTTAAGCTCAAGACCTTTTTTTTATGTTTAGCTGCGATAATTTGTGCAATCATGCCGCCCATAGATGCACCGACTAAATGCGCTTTTTTGATTTTTAATTCGGCCATTAATTCTAATACATCATTTGCCATATCATCTAAGGTGTATGGGATGCGGGATTTAATAGGTAACCGTTTATTTAGCCATATTTTGAATAGGTTAGGGCTACCAAATTGTTCAAGTTGGCTTGAAAGACCAGTATCGCGGTTATCAAAACGGATGACTCTAAACCCTTTAGCTACTAAGCCAAAATAGAGTTCATCAGGCCATACTGTTAGCTGCGCTCCAAGGCCCATAATCATAATGATGACAGGCGCTGATTTTTTTCCTTTATCTTGATAGCTAATTGTAATGCCACTTTTAATTTTAATCGTGCGCATATTACGTTATGTTGATAGCTTATTTAGCGACTTATGCAAAACAGTATAGTTAAAACTCAGTAATCCTTCATGAGTAGAAATATGAATTTTTTATATCAGAATGAGAGCCGTTTTTTAATACGTTTAACCTTCAGCATGTTTTCGCAGTTCTGCTAGCATGCTTTCATTGCCAATCATTTCATCAAGTACAGAGCGGACATTATCATCACTAGTGTGCTGGTAAAGTGATAAAATATGCTGGGCAATTTGTTGGCTATTGCCATCTTCTGAGCTTTGCGATTGATAGTATTGCGATATCAATCCTTGCCCCGCTAAACGGCGAATATAATCGTTAGACTCATGCTGCAGTAGTGAAGTAAAGCGCTCAGTCAGGCGTTGATCGAGTACGGGTGCTTGAGTTATGACTTCAATGGCTTGGATTTTGAATTTCTCATCATCACTATTAGCGGCCAGCTCTAAAATATTATCGACTACCGCAAAGTCATACTCAGGTATTTTTGATTTATTCAAAATATACATATTCATTTGTAGTTGAGTTAGGGCTGCGAGTCTATCGATGTCTGTGGCATTTGGGTCGAGTATTTGCTCTCGTAATTGTGTGGTTATTTTTTTCGCATAGTCAGAGTCTGACTTTATGCGTAGTTCATAGTCTTGTGGTAAGTCGGCATAAAAACCGTAAAGTGGGTTGCTTTCACGCATTTCATCTATTTCTTGCTGTTCTTTTTCCGTCAGTACAGCAAGCACCAACTCCTTAAAGTCATCGTTATTATATTCTTGATCTATAGAAGTATTTTTTATTTTTAGGCTGGTAACTTGTCGCTGTAAAGATATTATTTTGTTATGCAATTGGGTAACTGAAAGTTCGTTGCTGTCATTATTCAGTGGCATATTAGTAACAATGATCGATGACTGTTCAGTGCTACTTTTGTCGTTAGGTAAACTCACTGATTTGAAAAATGTACCGTAACACGAGACCACAAGTGCGGCTGAGGCAAGGGCTATTGCGACTGATCCTTTACTAATAGGCATGTGGTGGAGGCTCCATATTTGAAAAGGCGTAATTTACCGCTTTTGGGGCTATAAGTCTGTTAAAAGATGTAGAAAGTTAAGTGTGCTTCAGCGTATTATAATTTATTCGCTAAGTATGATTGATAACGAAGATTAATTTTATTTTTAATTAAGCAAGGAGACTCTTCTCTTTGCAAACATCATGTTGTTTGGTCGTTGTATACAGCACGGAAAAGAAAAATATGAATATACTTAAGTGGTTTTTTATTGCGTTGTTTTTGCTCCTATCGGGGTGCGCAACAAAGCAAGAAAAGGTTAAAAAAGACAGTGTCAAAAAAGCAACCCTCAGCATCGCAGAAAATCGCAAACCGCTTGGTAAAGTTGGTGTGATTACGCTGATTGGTGATAACTTACTTTGTACGCATACAGGGGTTACGGTATTCAGCAATGAACGGCAGTTGTATGCGCTCCCTACGGATTTAAATGAGCTGCTAACGCAGCGGATAATTGCGCGCTTTGCTGGTTTTGATACCACATTAGTGCCGTTAAATAAGCAATCTATGTCGATCATTAATACTGATGTAGGCGTCTCGCGATGGAGCAACATTGAGTTTAATAATCAACAAAATGTAGACACGGTTTTGATTTTCAGTGGCGCGTTTAAATATAGATCTAAAGACGGTTATTATAAAGATGAAAATGCGCTTCATACCTATGCTGAGTTTTTTGTATATGATGTGTCTTCAGGTGATTTACTAGCTGAGTCAACGCATTACCAGTACAACTTGTTTGACGCGTTTAGCTGTACACAAAGCACATTTGCGACAACAGGAGCGATGTATGAGTTGATAAAAATGGCAGGGGCCACGTCTCAAGAGAAATTGATAAATGAGATTTTTCAGCCATCAAAGAGTAATTAGGCCCTGAACCTCAGGACCTAATTATTTATCAATTAATGTTTTTTTGCATACTGTTCGGCTTGTTGCCATACGCGCAGCACATTGCCACTGAGGATTTTTTTGATATCTTTGTCACTGTAACCACGATCCATTAATCCTTGCACTAGGTTCGGGTAGCTAGATACATCTTTTAAGCCTACTGGCAGTGAATCGCCAACACCATCGTAATCAGAGCCGATGCCAACATAATCGATACCAATTAGCTCAACAACGTGATCGATATGCTCAAGTACTTGCTCAAGACTCGCAAATGGATACGGGTTTTTAGCACGATACGCGGCATCAAAATCTTGACTTAATTTAGTGCCTTCTTTTTTGGCCGACTCTTTTTTACTCTTTAACTGCTTGCCCCAATCACCTGCTTTAGCGGTTACAAAGCTTGAACCAAAGTTTATTTGAATAACCCCGCCGTTCTTTTTTAGTGCTAGTAGCATATCGTCATCCATATTACGCTCAAAACCAGGCGTATATTTGCGCAGTGATGAGTGTGAGGCAATAACCGGTGTTTTAGATAGCTCCATTACTTGATAAAACGCATCATCTGAAATATGTGAAACATCAATCAGCATGCCGATATTGTTCATCTCAGTAACCAGTTTTTTACCAAATGGGCTTAGACCTTTCCATTTACGGCGAATATCATAAGATGAATCTGAAATATGGTTGCTTTGTGAATGAGCAAGGGTGATATAGCGTACACCACGATCAAAAAAGTGCTGTAGGTTTGCCATGTCACCTTCAATTGGTGAGCCGTTTTCCATCCCCATTGCTATCGACATTTTGCCTTGTTTAAACTGCTTTTTAATATCGTTCGTTGAATCGGCAATTGCAAATTTGTCAGGGGCGCGCTGGGCAATTGCTTCCATACTATCAATGAGTTGATTTGCTAGCTGAAAGCTTTTACCTTTCCCTTCAAACTCCAAATGCGCAGGAATATAAATCGACATAAATGGCGCATTTAAACCACCTTTAACTGCGCGTGGGTAGTCAAAATCACCGTCATTAGTGGCTTTAGTAACATCAGCCCATTTAGCATGAATACGGTACGGCACATCGATATGAGTATCGATTAAAATAGTGTCTTTGGTGAGTTTAATTGCTTTAGCTGATGCGCTAATGTCTGCACCTTGCACTTGGCTTGATAAAGCAAGTGCAACGGCAATAACTACTGAGCTTAGTTTTATCATTTTTAATGGCTCTTTTAGTAAAAAAGCCATTGTCTATTTTTACAACTAGGGTTACAAGTTTACTCGTTAAATTGTGTTTCACTTTGCAGTGCTTTAAATTCACCTTTAGAAATAATAGTAACTGATTCGTGCAGTTCTGAAAAAAACACCATGGCATCGCCATTTTGTAGTTGTTGTTTTACTTGCGCCACTTTACTTTCAATACTGAATTCTTGCTCACCGTAATCGGTGCCTTCACGTAGCACATAACTTTCAATTAAATTGTATAGAGTGTCTTTATCTAGTTGCTCATGGGGAATGATCATAGCTGCTCTTTTTTGACGATTTGGGTGAAGAAATCTGGCACTACATGCTCTAACCAATAAATCGGTTTAAATGGATTTTTTCCACTTATAAAGCCAACATGGCCGCCTTTTTCTGAGACTTGCAGCGTAACATGCTCACTAACATCTTGCCTACTGGGTACAGCTTTAATTGACAGCATTGGGTCGTCTTTCGCATGAACAATTAATGTGGGTGTTGTAATGTGTTTTAAATAAGGCTTAGCGCTGGCTTGTTGATAGTAATCTTCAGCACCAATAAAACCATGTAAAGGAGCTGTCAGTTTATCGTCAAACTGCCATAAATCATCAATTTCCATTAGCTGATCTGGTGTTAAATCAATCTGTTTTGTGATTTGCGGTAATTTACGCTGCATCGATTTTTTCATGCGATCGAGTAAATACTTTTGATAAATCTTAGCCAAACTTTTACGAATAACTTGGCATGATGGCGACAAATCATAAGGAGCTGAAACAACCGCCGCGCCATCAAGTAAACATTGTTCGCCTTGTTCACCTAAGTATTTGGCCAGTACGTTACCGCCGAGTGAAAAGCCAACTGCAACCATCAAGCGATCTGGAAACTGCTGCTTAAGTTGCTTTATAAAAAAATCGAGATCGCCGGTTTCGCCACTATGATATGCACGGGGTAGGCGGTTAACTTCAGTAGAACAGTTACGAAAATGCATTAAAACAACACTAAAACCCTGTTTTTTGAGGGCTTTCATCATGCCTTTGGCGTAAAAGCTATTGATATTACCTTCCAGGCCATGCAATACAATTGCCAGCGGCGCGTTATCGTTTTTGGGTTGTGACCAAGCGAGCTCTAAAAAATCGCCGTCGGGAGTATCAAGCTGCTCTAATTGGTAGCGAGTATTATGAAAAGGCCGAAAAAACCGTGGCATAATGGTTTGCACATGGCGATTAGTCATCCACCAAGCTGGCTTGAAATCTGTAGACATAAGTTAAAACATGTTTAGCTAATAGAATCGCTAGTGTAACAAACTTTTAATAATAAAAAGCCCCTAATCAAATAACTTGATAGGGGCTTTGTGCGTCGTGCTTAATTCTGATTGGGTGTTTTGTCGTCATGTACTTTTTTGATAAAAAAGTACACAAAGAAAAGGCATAAACTGATCACTACTCCCAGAAAACCAAATGATAAAAATAGTACTGGGTCACTAAAAAAGTCTCTGAAGAATACGTCCATAAATGCCTCCTAATGTCTATGGATTAATGATAGAGACAGTTTGACTAGGTTGTTATGATCCAGATCAAGCTATTTTCCTAAGTTGATTAGCAGTGATACAGAAGTTGATTTGGATCAAATCAGTTAGCGAGTTTGCAAGGAGAAAGGTTAAAGTGGCAAAGCTCTAGGGAGTTTGCGGGCCATTATTAATGAAAAAACTGGAAAGCTACCAGTCTTTGCATTTTTATTTTAAACTGTATTGGTTATAAAAACTGTAATACAGGGGGAGATCTTGAGGGTTACACGGATAGTTAAATACACTTTAGTGATGGCATTTTTTTATGTAAGTTTAGGTTTCTTAACATCACAAGTTATCAATATGATTGCGAGACTAACCTTTGAAGACTTTTTCGTAATCCAGTTAATCCCCTCAGCTTTCTTATCCATATTCATGTATGGGGTTATGGCTTACAGAAGTTCAAGCCATAATTGGCAATATGCATGTGCAGTTTATGTGTTGGGGTTTTTATTTAGCACTGCGATCACTTCGTTTATTTTGCAAGAGTTGTTTATCCCGCCAACTTTAGCTTTTGAGCTACCTATTTTACTTTTAAGTACAGTTATAGGAACATTAATAGGTATCAGGTTGAGAACCAAAAATAGCAACAAGCCTACAGCCGCCGAATTCAAGCGCTAATGCACGACCTACAAAAGCGCTAGTATATTTTACTGGCTTTTCTTTAAAGCGTAGCGCCTCGAAACCCTCATTGTGGATAAATTACTTTAAAATTTTGTACAAAAAAAGACAGTGAGACAGATAAAAATATATTCGCAGCTAAAGCTGGCTCCTACAGGTATGAATATCCGTGGGCAATGGTTTTAGCCATGATTGCCCTAACTATACCCCAAACACAAGTTCGCACCGAGCTGCTTACAGCTTAAGCAAATACAACTTCATATTACTCGGCTCCGGATGCGTAGCTAATCTAAATTTATTTACCGCATCTATCAACATCTCTTGCTGTTGTTTTTCTAGCTTTAACTCGGCGCTGAGTAGCTCTTTACGAATTGCAGCATAATCTGCAATCTCGGTGTGGTTGGTTTTTAAATAGCCGCGGGCGGCACGCAGCGGTTGTAATACCTGCTGATCAAATTCACTAATACATTGCTCAAGTCTGTTTAACTGAGTTTGGCTAATTGCTAGATTGAGAGAGTCTAGATAATACAGTAACAAGCACAGGTTAACGTTTTTACCTTGCTGGTTTTGGTAATCTAACAGGCGTGCTTGCATGTCACCTTCACTGTAAAGGCGACATGCAAATTGCCAAAAATCTTTGCTATTGAGCAAGTTCATTGGCAAACGCTTGCTCTTTTTCTTCCATCTCTTCAAGGGCCATTAATAGCTCCTCTTCGATGTCATTTACTTTCGGTGTTAATGTCGCTTGTTTAGCTAGTAATTCTTTGAGTTTTGCTTTGTTATCATCGTTATAAAGCTCGTTATCGCCAAGTGCTTGTTCGATTTCAGCTAATTCGGCAGAGTGTTTATCAAGTTGCTTTTCAAGCTTTTCGATGTGCTTTTTAAGTGGTTGTGTGGCTTTTCTAAACTCTGCTTCTAGGCGTTTTTGCTCTTTACGGTTAACGCTTGAATTTGCTTTTGGTTCATTGTCATCTTGAGTGGTTTTTGCCGCTTCTTTATTAGCGTTAAGTAGCCATTGATAGTATTCGTCTAAGTCGTAGCCAAACTGGGTTACTTCACCGTTATCCACTAAGTAATATTCGTCGGCGGTATTTTTTAGCATGTGACGGTCATGGGAAACGGTAACCATCGCGCCTTCAAACCCTTGCAACGCCATTACTAAAGCATGACGCATTTCTAAATCAAGGTGGTTGGTTGGCTCATCGAGCAGTAATAAGTTTGGTTTTTGATAGACCAACATTGCGAGTACTAATCGGGCTTTTTCACCCCCTGAAAACGGTGCTACGGGCTCAAGGGCTTTATCACCAATAAAGGCAAAACCACCTAAAAAGTCACGCAGTGATTGCTCGGTGGCTTTAGGATTTAAACGCTGCAAATGGGTAATCGCGCTGGCTTTTAAATCTAGCGATTCCAATTGATGCTGAGCAAAGTAACCTATGTTTAAGCCCTGATGTTGGAATACTTCGCCTGCTTGCGGTTGTAAGTCGCCAGACAATAATTTTATTAAGGTTGATTTACCTGCGCCGTTACGGCCAAGTAGGGCAATGCGACTACCAGGGACTAAGTTAAGTTTAATACTATTTAAGATTGTGACATCGCCATAGCCGGCTTGAGCTTTATCGAGTGTCATCAATGGGTTTGGTAGTGCGGTAGGCTCTGCAAACTCAAAGTCAAAGGGCGAATCAGCATGAGCTGGTGCGAGCTTTTCCATACGTTCAAGCGCTTTAACGCGGCTTTGTGCTTGTTTGGCTTTACTGGCTTTGGCTTTAAAGCGGGTAATAAATTGCTCAAGGTGGGCAATTTGATCTTGTTGTTTTTCAAACATCGCTTGTTGTTGTAATAAACGCTCTGCTTTTTGGCGTTCAAATTGCGAGTAGTTGCCTTTGTAAACATTGATTTTTTGCTTGTCGATATGCCAAATTTGGTCAACTACAGCATCGAGGAATTCACGGTCATGCGATATCAACACTAAAGTACCGGTGTAAGCGCGTAAAAAACGCTCCAGCCAGTACACAGCATCTAAATCTAAGTGGTTAGTTGGCTCATCCAGTAGCAGCAAGTCGGCATCACGAATCAGCGCTTGGGCAAGGTTTAAGCGCATTCGCCAACCACCGGAAAAATCACTAACGGGGTTTTCAATTTGGTTATTTGCAAACCCTAACCCGTGAAGTAACTCGCCGGCTTTGGCTTCTATGCTATAGCCTTTAATGTGCTCAAGTTGTATGTGGACTTTGGCTTGGGTATCGCCATCATCATTTTGTTCGGCTTCGCGCAGCGCAATACGCATGGCGTAATACTCAGGATGACCTTGTAATACATAATCAATTGCGCTGATATCTAGCGCTGGCGTTTCTTGTTTTACCGAGGCGATAGACCAGTCTTTAGGGATACTGCAATTACCTGCATCAAGCTGTAGTTCAGATTTCAATAAACTAAAGAGTGTTGATTTACCGCAGCCATTGGCGCCAACTAGGCCAACTTTGTGTTCTGGAAATAATGTAGCTGAGGCATCTTTAAGGAGTGCTTTACCGCCGCGAAGTAATTCAATTTCTGAGATCTGGATCATGTAGTCTGCGCTTTACTGTGCCTTTGTGAACTTGACGCTATCATAGCACGGAAGCTGGACTATATTTCAATCGTCAGCGTATCAACTGGGTAGTTATTGGGTTAAAATGTAGCAAGTTTCTTTTCAAACTGTGGGAAAACGTAGTGAAACAGAAAAAACGATTTATTGCTGGGGCAACCTGTCCAGAGTGTAAAACCATGGATATGATGATGCTTTACAAAGAGCACGATGTAGAGAAAGTCGAATGCATGCAGTGCGGCCATAAAATGGCACAGCCAGAGCAGGCTGTTCAGGCATCAACACGCCAATTTGAACAAGTCATTGGCGTGTTTAAACCGGGCGATTAAGCGCCCGCAACCATCAATAGTGTGGCGGCGGAGGCTCTGGCGTGTCTGACATCATCATAGATGATGATTGCGACTCTTTAATTTTTTCAGCCAGTAGCTCTGTTTGGCGCTTCATTTTTGCCAACAGCTGCTGGTGAACTTTTATTTCATCATTTAAAATTTCAATCGTTTCGTCTTGAAAAGCCACTTTGGCTTCAAGTTCTGTTAAGCGATGTTCAATTGTGTTCATTTTTTTCTCGTCTAGTAAAGCGCTCAGCGATCCCACTGGAGCTTTCGGTTAACAACGCAGTATCGTTGTCAGTAAAAGCGACATCAAGTACCACTGCTGATTTTGGTCTACTGCCTTCTCGCGGTGTTACATGCCAACTTTGAATTTGTTCACCACTGGATAATTGCCATAGGTCCACTAAGCGGTTAGGTGAGCCTGTTGCCAGCAAGGTGCCTGCTTCATTAAAGCGTACCGCAGTGAAAATTCTCTGGCGGGCAATATACTGCAGTTTACTAACAAGATCACCTGTTGTCAGCTGCCATACATGTGCTTGTGTCATACTGTCTGCGGTAAATGCATAGCGACCTTGCGGATCTAAGGTCACTTGGGTGACACGACTTGGATGGTTAAAGCGATGGATCACTTGTCCGGTACGAGTATCCCAAAAGTACGCCGCATAATCGTTGGAGCCACTGAGAGCAAAATTTCCGTTGGGCGATAAAGCAACTGCGTTAATTTTTTCTTGGTGGCCAAGGAACTCAATGCGTCTACCGGTCTCTAAGTCGAGGTAAACAACAACGCCATCGCTACGACCGTACAAAACACTGCGGCCTTGGTTACTAATGGCGATATCACGAATAGTGGCGGTTTTTATTTTGTAGTAGCCGGTATTTTTGCCAGTGGCAATATCCCATACTGCAAAAGTGGTTTTTTCAGCGGTAACAGCGTGGCTGTTGTCATAAGCGATAGCCACGGTATGTACTAGGCTATCGGCGTCTTGTTGCTGAAACCATTGGTATTTTAGTACTTGCTGTTGATTATCCCATAGGGCGACCCCATGGTGTATAGATGAGATCAGGCTGTATTTGCCATCATGAGATATTGCGGAGGCAAACGCGCCTCTGGCTGCATGCTCATAGCTTGCAGTGGCTTGGTCTTTTTGTTCTGAGCAGGCAATCAGCAAGGTGCAGCACAGAAGATACAAAAAAGTACGAAATATCGACATATTACAGCTATTTCCCCTTAACTCTTAGTGATTGAGAGGTTAGACTAGGGCTCGTGAAAGCCTAGGTTGTTTATCTAATTAACGTGAAAGTGAGCGTATAGCCTACAATCAGAAATTAGATAAGTAGCCTACCATGGGCCGTTAACCTTTAACTAGTAATAATACAATAAATGACATCTGCAAAGTGTGTCGGAGATTTAAAATGAAAAAGACGATTAAATTGTCATTGATTGCAGCGTCAGTTTTAGCGCTAACAGCTTGTAATCAAGAAGCAAAACAAGAACAAGCACCTGTTAAACTTGAAACTGAAGTACAACAACAAGCATACGGTATTGGTGCATCTGTTGGTAACTTTTTAAATAAAGATTTAGCTGATAAAAAAGAGTTAGGCATTGAGCTTGACCAAGCATTATTAATTCGTGGTTTTGAAGATGCCCTTGCTGGCGACGCAAAAATTGACGAAGAGAAAATTCGTGAAGTATTAACTGCACTTGATACGTCAGTACGTACTAAGCAAGAGCAACATGCCAAAGTAGAAGCTGAAAAAAGCCAAGCTGAAGGTGAAAAATACCTAGCTGATAACGCTAAGAAAGAAGGCGTAACAGTAACTGAATCAGGCCTACAGTACGAAGTGATCACTCAAGGTGATGGTGAAATGCCAGTAGCAACTGACGTAGTTAAAGTACACTACAAAGGCACACTACTTGACGGTACTGAATTTGATAGTTCGTATGCTCGTAACGAACCAACGACTTTCCCACTTAACCGCGTAATCGCTGGTTGGACTGAAGGTTTACAACTTATGCCTGTAGGTTCTAAGTATAAGTTTACTATTCCAGCAGAACTAGCATACGGCGACCGTGACTTAGGTAAGATCCCAGCTAACTCAACACTTGTTTTTGAAGTTGAATTACTTGAAATTCAAAATGAAGAGCAAGCAGCAGCTGCAGAGTAATTATTTATTCTGTGCGAGAAGGGGGCTAATTAGCCCCTTTTTTTGTTGCTAAAATCTTAGCTAAAGGCGGTTTCTTTCATAGTCAACGTACCTGTATCAGCATTGAGTTCGATTTGCGTACCGACCGGTAATATGAACTGTCGTTTTATATGGCCAATCATCGCCCCTCGGTAGGCAGGGATAGGATAGCCAGCGGTTTTATATAATCTGCAAAAATTTCATCTAGCGTCAATGAGCCATAGCCATTTCCCGGGCTGCAATCGTTACAGTCACCAAATACAAACCCCGCTATTTTGTCCAGTGCACCCATTAGTTTTAAAGTGCTGAGCATGCGGTCAATCCGATAAGGTGCTTCATCAATGTCTTCTAAAAATAAAATAGCCCCGTCAAATTGTGGTAAATAAGTTGAGCCAGCCAGCGCTGTTAGTACAGTTAAATTACCGCCGATAAGTTGTCCAGTCGCTTTACCTGGTGTGATGGTTTGGGTGAGGTATTGGCTATTAACCAATTCATCCTCGGCTTTTGGCAAGTTGCTAAAGTGCATGCGGGTTTGTTGCTCAAACATTTGTTTAAATTGTTTAACATGAAATGGATTCCAATCACTAGAGGCGTTAGGTCCATGAAAACTAACAATACCGGCTTTAGCTAGTAACGCGTTATGAAGTGCGGTGATATCTGAGTAGCCCATCAGCGGTTTGGCGTTAGCACGGATCATTGCATAATCCAGTAGGGGTAAAATACGTGCCGCCCCAGAGCCACCTCGTAAGCAAAAAATAGCATCAACACTGCTGTCGTTAAACAGCGCATTAAGATCGTCTGCACGTTGTGTATCAGTGCCCGCAAGGTGGCCACGTCTAGCCATAATATTAGGTGCTAACTTAGCATTATAACCAAGCGCTTCAATTACTTGCTTAGCTAAAATAATGTCTTTTTGATTTGCTGTTGCTGCTGATGGGCTAGCTACACCAATTGTGCCTCTGCTTGGTAAGGCGTTCGGCTTTTTTAAACTTAGTGCAGTTTGACTTGATAGGTTAGCTGCTTGAGCGCTATTGCCTGCGAGTAACCCTGCACTGAGGAGTGATACAGATTTCAAAAATGTACGTTTATTCATGGCGAGCCTGTGTAGTTTTAATGCACAATAAGGCTATAATTACATCGTTGAAATATAAATTTCAATTTTATGGGGTGTTATGGGAATATTAAATTTATAGATGGGTAAGAAAAGACTTAAAGTAAACAGCAAACAAGGAGCTTAGCTCCTTGTAACGTAATAATTGTGTGTATTATCTAGGTGTGATTAGAATATAAATTATCAATCAACTCATCTTCTAACTCAAAACGCAGCTCAAGTGTTTCACCAAGTTTTGATAAGTCGTCATCAAAATCATTGAGTAAATCTTCTTTATCCACCTCTGCATATTTATCATTAAAATCAAGCGCAATGTCAGTAGTTTGCGAAATTCGTGGATAAAGTTCATTGGCAAGCTGCTGGCTGTTAGGGCCTTTTTGCTCACATGCCTTGGCAATGTCGTCATACACTTCAAAGTGACCAGCAGATAAATAATCCATCAATAGTTGGCAAAAATTTTGGATCTGTAATTGGTCAGGTAAGGCATGGTCTTTTTTATCATACGGTGAAAAGCCAGCAATACGACAATATAAAACTAATAGCTCTTGGCGTTCTGAGAGCCATTTGTCGATCACGGTGTGGCTACCACCCCATTTTTGTTGAGCTTTTTCCAAACGCGTCAGCATTATCATTCTCCTTAGCTGGGTTGGTTTCTTCTATAACAATGAAATATGCCGCAAAGATCAACACATTTTTTTTATAATTTTGTAATAAAACAAGAACTATATGATATATAAACAGTTTTTTTAATAAAATACAAATCGTTTATATTGTTTCAGGCAAGAAAAAACCACCATAAAGGTGGTTAATTTCTTTTTCCATGACTTGTTTAAACAAGCTTTCTTATTGTTATTAGAAGATTTTTATTTTTATTGTTATGTAATTTTTATTGTTTTTATTGTTAACGCGGGACAAGTTATACCAAGGTTTTTACTATGTTGCAAACATATTAATAAAAAATTTCAAATGTTATTGTTTGTTGTATTAATTTTGTACCAAGCAAGCATCTTAAAATAGATTATTAATCTGTATCAATACTAAGGTTAATTAGTGCCATAGCGATAGAGAGGTGTGCGATATGGTGATACAATCTGCGCAATATCTATCAGCTTTAGGATCCTTTACGCTATGAGCGAATTAAAAAACGACCGTTATTTACGTGCACTACAAAAACAGCCAGTTGATGTGACTCCGGTATGGATGATGCGCCAAGCAGGGCGTTACTTACCAGAATACCGCGCAACTCGTGCACAAGCGGGCGATTTTATGAGCCTGTGTAAAAATGCTGAGCTCGCTTGTGAAGTAACATTACAGCCGCTGCGTCGTTACCCATTAGATGCCGCTATTTTATTTAGTGATATTTTAACGATTCCAGATGCGATGGGCTTAGGTTTGTATTTTGAAACCGGTGAAGGTCCTAAATTTGAGCGTCCAATTTCATCACTTGCTGATGTACAAAAAATTCCAAAGCTCGATCCAACAGATGAGCTTGGTTATGTTATGAATGCCGTAAGCACGATCCGTCGTGAACTAAAAGGCGAAGTACCGCTAATTGGTTTCTCGGGTTCACCTTGGACACTTGCTACTTATATGGTTGAAGGCGGGAGCAGCAAGACCTTTGGTAAAATCAAAAAAATGGCGTTTGCTGAGCCAAAAACACTGCATTTGTTACTTGATAAGCTTGCTGATTCAGTGATCGATTATTTAAATGCACAAATTAAAGCCGGTGCGCAGTCTCTAATGGTGTTTGACTCATGGGGCGGTGTATTGAGCCCGCGTGATTATAAAGAGTTCTCATTGCAGTACATGCACAAAATCGTTGATGGTTTAATTCGTGAATACGATGGCCGCAAAGTGCCCGTTACGTTATTTACTAAAAATGGCGGTCAATGGATTGAAGCGATAGCAGCAACGGGTTGTGATGCAATTGGTCTCGATTGGACAATTAATATTAGCGATGCTAAGCGCCGTGTCGGCGACAAAGTAGCTCTGCAAGGTAATATGGATCCATCAATGTTACATGGCACACCAGATCGTATTCGCCAAGAAGTAGCGACTATCCTTGAAGATTTTGGCACAGGTGAAGGTCATGTATTTAACTTAGGCCATGGTATTACGCCTGATGTTGATCCTGAAAACGCGGGTGTATTTATTAATGCCGTACATGAGTTTAGTGCGCAATATCATAAGTAACTGCAGCTGTAACAAACACTGTCATTTATAATCAAAAAAGCCCGCTTATCAGTAAGCGGGCTTTTTATTAGCTGTCTCAACGTGTTTATTTAAACAGTCGATTCAAACCATTTAACGCCGCAACACGATAGGCTTCAGCCATAGTTGGGTAGTTAAAGGTGGTATTTACAAAGTAATCAATATTATTGCCGCCATTTTTTTGTTCCATAATGGCTTGGCCAATGTGCACGATTTCAGAGGCACGCTCGCCAAAACAATGCACACCCAGTACTTCTTTGGTTTCAGTGTGGAATAATATTTTTAAACTACCCACTTCGGTACCAGCAATCTGTGCTCGCGCTAAATGTTTAAATTGAGCTCTGCCGACTTCATAAGGGATTTTCGCGGCGGTTAACTGCTGCTCTGTTTTACCTACTGAGCTCATTTCAGGGATGGTATAAATACCTGCCGGAATATCAATAATTAGTTTTTCATCGCAATTACCACAGGCAATTGCATCTGCAGCAATTCGACCCTGATCAAACGCTGCACTAGCAAGACTTGGGTAGCCAATGACATCACCAACGGCATAAATGTTATCGACCTCGGTTTGGTAAGTTTCATTAACTTTTAACTGCCCGCGGCCATCAGCTTTTAAGCCAACCGCTTCAAGGTTAAGTCCGTCAGTGTTGCCGGTGCGACCATTGGCAAATAAAATACAGTCAGCTTTAACGCGTTTTCCTGATTTTAAATGCATAACAACGCAATCATCACGGGTTTCAATGCGGTCAAACTCTTCGTTATGGCGGATCACAATGCCGCTATTCCAAAAGTGATAGCTTAAAGCATCTGAGATTTCAGCATCCATAAAGGCGAGTAAGCGGTCGCGAGTATTAACTAAATCGACTTTTGCACCTAAACCTTTAAAAATAGACGCATACTCACAACCAATGACACCAGCGCCGTAAATAAGCACACGATGAGGGTCATGCTCTAGGCCTAAAATAGTATCGCTGTCGTAAATACGAGAATGGGTAAAGTCGACTTCAGGTGGGCGATAAGGGCGAGAACCTGTAGCAATAACAATGGTTTTAGCAGTTAGTCGTTCGGTTGACCCATCAAGACGTTTAATTTCAATTGTGTGCTTATCAACAAAGCTAGCATCACCTTGAAACATATGAATGCGATTACGATCGTAAAAGCTACTGCGTAAATTTGATTGCTTAGAAATAACCGAGCTGGCGTGGCGCAAAATATCAGGAAACGTTAACCTACTAGGGCGCTCACCCACATTAAACAATGGGTTTGCTTTGTATTCTATGTAGCGGCTAACAGAGTGACGTAGTGCTTTTGAAGGGATAGTACCCCAATGTACGCAACCACCACCAACGGCAGCTTGGCGTTCGATAACGGCCACTTTTTTGTTGCTTTTAGACAGGTTCATGGCGGTACCTTCACCGCCAGGACCTGTGCCTATAATAATTGCATCATATTGAAATGATGGTTGTTCTTGCTTTACTTGTTGTTTGGCCACAGCCACTCCTACATTAACTAAAAGAGGCTTTTAATAACCTCGCATTGAGTGCAAGCCACGCCTGCTTTTGATTTTCCCAGGCTGCTTCCAACTCATGATATTGTGTCATTAAAGCTGATTTTTCGCATTGTTGCAGCATGTTATTCTTTTTAACTTCTAAAACTTGCTTTTTTAGTGCGCAAAAGTGTTGTAGCTTTTTCAGCAATAAATCGTACTCTTGCTGCAATAATGTAAGCTTATCTTGCGCTAAAGGCAATTTCGCTAAACGGTTTTGCGTTCTATTCATTAACGTTTCGGCTTTGGCTTTTTCGATGCGCTCAACCGGCGTACGTTTTAATTTTTTAGCAAGTCCAACAGCCGCAAAAGCGCGGATCATCCATTTTGTGGGATCATAATGAAACCATTTTATGCCATTGCGATAATCACTGGCAAAAATATGATGAAAGTTATGGTAACCCTCGCCATAAGTAAACAAGGCTAGTACCCCGTTATCACGAGCAGTGTTTTTTTCGGTGTAAGGTCGAGAGCCCCAGATATGCGCCACCGAATTAATAAAAAAGGTGAAATGCTGGCTCAATACCAAACGCAACAATCCAGCTAACAACAGCATGCCAATTACATCACCAATTATTAAACCCAGCAGGGCAGGGATACCAATATTAGTTGCTAATACTAATTTCATATAATGACGGTGTTGCCACATCACTATTTTATTGCGTTGTAAATCACGACAATTACTATAATCACCATAACTGTCGCCTTGGTAATCGCGTAACATCCAACCTATGTGGCTATACCAAAAGCCATTAGTTGCTGCATAAGGGTCTTTTACAGGGTCATCAACTTGGCCATGATGAACGCGGTGATCGCTGCTCCAGTGCAGCGCACTATTTTGTAGTGCAAAAGCACCACCTAAAGCAAAAAAGGCTTCTACAACAGGATGAGCGTCGTAAGTTTTATGGGCCCATAAGCGATGGTAGCCTGCGGTAATTGACATACCAGCATAAAACATACAAGCAACAAATGCGATCCAATGACTACTGGTAAAGCCATGGGTAAACCCATACCAAGGCACTAATGTGGCAGCAGCCAAAAAAGTAATACTAAAAAATAGGACATTGGTCCAAATAATCGGTGGTTTTTTCATCTTTTCAAATCTGAGCGTACACTTGTAAGCTAAAATAATATTTCATTCTCTTGCCGTCAAGTATTAGACTGGAGAATTAAGATAAAAATCACCATAAATTGATTTAAATTAAATCAGGAGTAGTTCATGTCGGGTGTTCGCGCGCAACAGAAACAAAAAACACGACAAGCTTTAATTGAAGCGGCATTTAACCAATTAAGCGCCGATCATAGCTTTTCTAATTTAAGTTTACGTGAAGTTGCCCGTGAAGCAGGTATAGCACCAACCTCATTTTATCGCCACTTTAAAGACATGAATGAACTGGGTTTAACCATGGTCGATGAAGCCGGTTTAACGCTGCGCCAGCTAATGCGCCAAGCGCGCCGCCGTATAGCCAGTGGCGGTAGCATTATCACCACCTCGATTGTTACTTTTATGGAGTTTATTGATAACTCCAGTAATCAATTCAGATTATTACTGCGTGAACGCTCCGGCACCTCTAAAGCATTTCGTGCCGCTGTAGCCCGTGAAATTAAACACTTTATTTTAGAGCTTGCTCATTATCTTGAAAGCGAAACCCCGTGCGATGCAACTCATGCGTATATTCAAGCAGAGGCTATGGTCACGCTAGTATTTAATGCCGGTGCTGAAGCATTAGACATAGAAGGGCAACAACGAGAAGAGTTAGTCGATCGTTTAATTTGGCAATTACGTTATATAACGCGTGGCGCTAGTAATTATGTGCGAGAGAATAAAAACACGAGTGAATAATCAGCATAAATGCTTGTAGATTTTTTGTTCCTATTTCTTTATTATTGCAAGCTAAAGTTTATACTCAGAAAATTAAATCTCTGCATTAGAGAAAGCGAGGATGCACATGCTCACCAAGGACGCGGTGAACTTTAAACATGCCCATATTTTTGATGAAATAAAAGATGAAGCAACCGAACCTGTTGTAACGTTTGCGTACGTCAGGCGAGCTGAATTCTTTTTATTACCGAAAAAACTACAACGGCTTATTCAAGATAATCAGTATGGTGTAATTGATAAACGCCAAGCCGCACGGCTACGTGATGATCCCCGCAGCCAATTTTGGGCAAATGAAAAAACATGGCGAAAAGTCAGCTACAACACCTATAAAAATACCGCGCAAGGCTTAGCTGTTTATCCAAAAGGTCCTGTGAGTACCACTAAGTTTTCGTCATCCGGTGGAGCTAATGCCGCACCTGATTATTCGGCTTCGGAGCATTTTTTAAGTGACTCCAACCAAGCAAACTTCTTAGCAAATCCAGCGCTACTCAATAGCCAGTATGGCGAAGGCCAAGCAAAGTATATTGCGCAATCAATGCAGCAAAATAGCCGTGCTTTAAAGCCAACAGTTGTTGAAGTTCACTTACCCGCAGTATGTATATATAAGCCTATTTTGCAAAGTACTGTATTGCTAAAAGCGTCGCATCAAGTTAGGCAAAATTTTTCAAACCATCTTTTACAAGCAAGCGAAACCGTAGAGCAGCTCGCC
This sequence comes from Pseudoalteromonas sp. SG41-1, assembly GCF_014164575.1. Classification (NCBI taxonomy): domain Bacteria; kingdom Pseudomonadati; phylum Pseudomonadota; class Gammaproteobacteria; order Alteromonadales; family Pseudoalteromonadaceae; genus Pseudoalteromonas; species Pseudoalteromonas sp. SG41-1. The sequence continues at coordinate 49,829 of NZ_JACJFL010000021.1, read as the reverse complement.
GAGCAATATACCGGCTATAAAAATGCCAATTTGATTTACGACTACAACCTAGGCTTTAGTAATCGCAAACCAGCCAAACCCGGCACTAGCTTACGCGTGCCCGATGGCTGGAAGCTCAATATTGAAGGCTCAAGCAGCAACAGCCGCAGCGTGGTTATTAAGTGGCAAGGGCCAACCAGCGGGCAAGTAACCTTGCAACTCGATAAAAAACGCCCTGACGAAGTCTCATTTTGGCAGCATTTTTTTGCTGTAAAGCCCGGACTTTATAACGTTATTGTCACTGCCAGCGGCGCAGTAGATACCACTACCTTTACCGTTGAACAGCCCGCGTTAGGCTACGAAATTGAATTGCGTGATGAAGCCGGCGAGCCGCAAGCGAATATGGGGTACAAAATTCGCTTACGTAACGGCCATGTTATCACCGGACAGCTCGATAAAAACGGCTACGCCAACGTATCAGGCCCTGATTTTGAAAACGCCAAAGTCAGCTTTTTTGAACTCGCCGATCACGATTGGTCAGTAGGCAACATCACCTAAACGTAGACGTGCTCTGGCGATATTTATATTTAGGGATAAGGATATTTCAATGACACAACAACACACCGTCGCACAAGGCGAAACACTGCTACGCATAGCACGCCAATATGGTTATAAAACCTCAACCGCCTTGTATAACCACCCCAGTAATGCTGAATTTAGAGCGCTGCGCCCTGATCCAAACTTAATTTACCCGGGCGATAAAATTACCATACCACCTAAAAAAGAAAAGTTTATGCCGCTGCGCGCCAACAGCCTAAATACGTTTGTTGTACAAAACGAAAAAGAATATTTTCGCCTGCAAATAATTCATGAAGATGGTGATGACATCACTGGCAAACGTATTGTACTCAACATAGGCAGCCAAACTATCGATACCGTTTTACCGAGCGACGGCCTAGTTGAAGTTGAGCTAAATGAGAACGACACGCTCACCGCTCAGGTTGATTTATATCTCAAGGAAGATCAAAGCTCACCCAGTGAAAGTTTTACCGCACAAGTTGGTCATTTAGACCCCATCGATACACTTTCAGGTGTGCAAGCACGTTGTAATTTACTGGGCTTTGATTGCGGTAAGGTAGATGGAATTAATGGCGCAAAAACTAAAGCAGGTGTTAAGGGGTTTCAATTTGTACATGGCTTAGAGGTTGACGCAATAGCAGGGGAAAAAACAAAAGCTAAGTTAAAGCAAGTTTATGGATCTTAATCTAAGGAATAGAATGAATACAGCAAATAATGCCTTACCTATGGCGGTTAATAGCATCAATAAAGTGATAGTTGATACTGAAGTGACACCTATTTATCCCGTGAGATATGCTTATGCCAATTTTTTTGAAGAAACATTACATGAAAATGCGCTACCCACAGATTTAAATACGTTATTACATGCAAGAACGATTAAAGATGGGCAGGGTTATATTATTCGTTTACTGCGTGAGGGGTGGGTTTATCTATTTGATGAAGATAATCCTGCAACAGATTTACTGCATATTTTTAAATATGAAAAACGCAAAAGTGATAAAGGCATAGCGACAGAACATTTTGTTAAGTACAAATTTAAAAATGGTGTCGATGCTTCTCAAGGTATCGAAGTGGATACACATAAAAAGTGTAAGCTTTCTGATGATGGTAGCTATGGTTTTGTATTTGCCAGTAGAGAAGTAAAAAAAGTCTCTATTGTTTATACCGAGCATGAATTAGCAAAGGAAGTACTCGATAAGCTGCAAAGTCAGCAAAGCTTTCGTCGCGAATGCATGCAGTTAATTGACCTTCAAAAAGAAGATGGGCAGGACTTTGTTCCAGCAACAGAAACCAATTTGTGGAAGCTTGTTGAAGATTACAGAGAGCGCAAAGAGCGTTTTTTAAAGTTTCAAGCAAGTACAGAGGCTGATCAAAATGAAATTAGTTTAGATGTACTAACTACGGATGACTCCTACGAGCTTGATGCAAGTTATATTTCCTTACTAATCAATCACACATTGAGGTTTTCTAAAAAATCTAAAATTATTGCGTTATTTGACCCTGTTGGGCGACAAAAAGATATTGCACTTGCCCATGGTCAGCTGTGTATTTTACAGCAAGCCGAATCCGCTCAAAATATTTATCCCTATACAATAGGCGCGTTTGTACAAGCGCTTCGTAGTAGTAAAGACGAAGTTATTAAAGAAGCCTTAGCAGAAAACATCAACTGGCAAGAGCATGGCCGCTATTGGCAAGCAATGGATAAACGTCAGCGTACATACTTAGCACGCCAGCAAGAGCTCGTCGATTTGTATAGCGCATTTATGGGATCTGCTGAACATCAAAATCAAGTGGGGAGTTTAAATACCTACCTACAAAGTTTTTTTGCAGAGCCCCAACAAGATGCTGAGCAGGAAAATGAATTTGTTAAGGTGTGCGATATCTACACTGATATGTTTGCCGGAATGTTAGCATCAGCACCCGGAAATAAAGCCTTTGAGCAGTTGTTTATTGAAGGAGCTGAACAAGCCGAGAACAATAGTAATACGTCACCAATCGCCATATTTTGGCACTACTTTTTAAGGCCAATTGTTACGCAACCACAAAAGGGCACTGACTTTACTGCTAACACCTTAAGAGCACTAGATAGACTGATGGTGACGATAGCCCCGGTTATCTCTAAGTTATATTCACCTACAAAGGTGAGTTTGGACTACGCAAAAAAACTATTTGGTGTAAGTGCTGGGGCGGGGATTAACTATATCGCCAACAAAGTAGTCCCCGCTATCTTAAACGCATATGGCATACAAATACTCAATAAAACAGTTTCTCTCACTGAGCCGCAGCTAGAGAAACTGCTTAACCAAGTCATCAATGACTCAAACTTAAACCATTACTTACATGTAACTAACCCGCAAACAGCAGAGCGTTATGTAGGCAGTGCTGAGCGCAAAATTAAGCTAGGGCAAGCGGCATTTGACTGGGTTGAAGGCGTAAAAGGCGCTAAACTGCCCACGCTGATTACCCTATCAGAAATTCAGGTTGATGCTCGTCATTACAATAATTATGAGTTTGTACATAGCCCCTACAGTGAAGCGAGTAAAATAGCGCTTTTAGTAGATGGTAGCTTTGCTGGTTTAAGTGCCTTTTTTAATCTTTCAGCAATTAATGACCTAATCCACCAAAATCGATTTGATATAACAAACCCACTAAAAAACCGCTCAACATTTCAATCTGTGATGATATGGACGAGTATACTCTCAGCACTAACGGTTGATATCGCTACCATAGGAAGTGACACACTAAAACTAGGTGTTAAGGTGCAGCCTAAGTTTTTACAACCCCAAGCAATGCAAAAGCTATCATCGCAGGCAACACATTTAAGTAAATCACTAAGTGAGTTTGTTGCGGGTAAAGTGGCTGCTCGGCTTATTTTAGTGGCGAATGTAGCGGGCGCTGTTAGTTCTGCAATGAGTGCAATTAATGCTTTCAATGTTGGTAGTGACGAAGAAGCCTATGGGCACTTAATTACCATGGCAGGCTCGGCTGCACTAGCAGCACAGGTGATGTTTTTTGGCTCCAGTGCGCTTTATGCTAGCGCTGCTTCAGCTGCTACAATCGGTGGCGCGCCTGTCAGTATATTATTGCTCATAGGTGGTTTAATCGCTATAGGTGCAGGTATTACCATGACATTTGTGTTCGGTAAAAATGATTTAGAACTATTACTAGCAAATTGCTTTTGGGGGAGTGGTAGTAAATATGCGTTTTGGCCTAATGAAGATAAAAGACCAACGGTAACTGAAAGACTTGATGAAGCTTTTACTATATATGAAGAACAAAGAGTCTCGAATGCCTATCAAGTTGAGCTGCAAGAGTTTGAGAATATATTTAATCGTCCATCATTAATCCTTGAGCATAAAGACGGTAAGTCTGACTATCATTTTACTTTGCCTAATTTTAGACTAGCTATTTCACAGCTTCACTTTGAAGTCAGAGTTAATAAAAAAGTCTTGTCTGATGGTATCATTAAACCAAACACTCTCAGTAATAGCATTAGCGACTTTAGCCCATACGTAACCGTGCGTGAGGTTGACTTGCAATTAACCCAAAGCTTAAAACAGCAGTTCAATACCGTAAAACATACCTTTAACTCAGGACTTGCACAATTTACTTTAACTCTTGAGCATGAAAAGGATATTTTTTTATATTGGTATTACGAGCCATCACCAGGAGTTGTTGTACCAAAACGTTATTTGGTTGAAAACGCACTTCTTAATAATGAAATAATAGGCATGCTTGATGATAAATTTATGCCTGAAACACATTAATAAAAGAGATTTTTATGGCTTTGATTAAACACCACTACCCAATACCTTTAGCAAATAAGTTGAAAGCACTACTTAGCTTTCAACTCACTAAAGAGGCACCGCCGCCAACACCGATAGTGTATGTAGATGAGCATCTTTGTAAGCTTAGTAATAATTCAATGAAAGCCCGTAATATGGGACTGATCCCATTGTTATTAATGATTTTATTTGCTGTACATTTGAATGTTGATGACTTCTATACTGGTTGGGGTAAGAAAGAAGAGTCTGTACAAAAAAAAATAGATTTTTATAAAAAAGAACTTGGTAATAATTATTTTAAATCACCAGATATTCCCGAAGTTCGCAGAATGTGGTTCGAGATGTTAGATGAAAATGGAGAGCTATCATTAAGTAATTATATGCATTATCGATATTATACAACTGCCGAAGTTGGCGGTACTTATCGCCTTAAAAAAGACATTTCATTTTTAGTTTTTTACGCTATTTCTATTCCACTATTGTTGTTCTTTATTATTCGCTTTAAGCGACAAGCCCCAATGGTGTTTGATCGTGATAAACAAATTGTTTACCTCTGGTACAAAGGCAAAGTACGCGCCCAGCACTTTAAAGATTTACGGGTTTATGAAGACTTTCAAATGATGCGTATTCAGACCCGCGGTTTTGATAAACACAACAACATGCAATGGGCTAATTTTATGGTGCAACCGCGCCATAACCCTTATTACAACGGCAAAGATGCGTACGAGCCAGTATTGGCGTTTATTTGTCAATTTATGGAATATGGCCGCGAGCATGTAATGCCGCAGTGCAAGCAATGGCAAACCGATGACAAACCCTTTGC
>NZ_JACJFL010000021.1:0-44563 GCF_014164575.1 Pseudoalteromonas sp. SG41-1 | reverse complement strand
GATGCGTACGAGCCAGTATTGGCGTTTATTTGTCAATTTATGGAATATGGCCGCGAGCATGTAATGCCGCAGTGCAAGCAATGGCAAACCGATGACAAACCCTTTGCATTTTTTGATGATGAAAAGCCAAAAGATTTTGCGCAGCAATTAAATGCAGTGTTAACACATTTGTCAGAGAACGATACAGATATCCCGCTTGATAAAGACAATTTACCCATTCCCCCTGTGTGAATTAGGTAAGAACTGATGATTTTAGAGCATCTAAAGCGCTTTACAACCACCCAAGCAATGCAGAGTTTAAAGCCTTACGCCCAGACCCAAACTTAATTTACCCGGGCGATAAAATTACTATTCCGCCAAAAAAAGAAAAGTTTATACCGCTGCGCACCAACGGCATTAATAGCTTTGTTGTACAAAACGAAAAAGAATATTTTCGCTTGCAAGTATCGTATGACGATGGCGATGATATTACCGGTAAACGTGTTGTGCTTAATATTGGCAATCAAACAATCGATACCGTATTGCAAAGTGATGGGCTTATCGAAGTAGAGCTTAATAATAACGACGCACTTACTGGCAACGTCGATTTATATTTAAAAGCAGGCGAAACCACACCAACTAAAAGCTTTGCGGTACAAATAGGCAATCTAGATCCAATCGACACGCTTTCTGGCGTGCAGGGACGTTGTAATATGCTTGGGTTTGATTGTGGTACGGTTGATGGTGTTATGGGTAAAAAAACTCGCATTGGTGTAAAAGAATTTCAGTACGAGCACGACCTCGACGGCATACCAGGCCCTAAAACCAAAGCAAAATTACAGCAAGTATTTGGGAGTTAGTATGAGTGCCCCGCATAGTATGCCAATGGTAGTTAACAATATAAATCTGTTAACGATTGTTAAGCCCGCTTTTGTATTTTTTTATCAAGTTGATACTAATGCAAAAAATTACGCTAAAGAACAGCTCATGCTGGTAAATAATCAACATAACTGGCAGCAAATAAAACCCATATCACGTGTAATGCCTGAGGGGAACTGGGTTCGTATAGAATTTACCGACATACCCCAAAGCGGCAATTTTGATTTATTACAAGACCCAAACGACGGCCAGCCTACTTACTATATATTTGATAACGTGCCATTCAGCGAGCTTAACAAGCAAACACCAAACACGGTAATAATGGCAGAGATAACAGAAGGGTAAGTGCATTCATTTTGCCTTCATTATAAAAGGTTTTAAATAATGAGTTTGTTTACAGCAATCCAATAAATGGACTCATTCAGTAAAAGGATAGTTTTTGATGTTTTTTAAAAAATACAGCATGTTTTGCGTGCTCTCTCTTTGTGCCAGCTTAGTGCTAAGCGGTTGCTCAGAGCCATCTTCACAAGGCTCTGAGCAGGCAGAGGTTGATGTTGCTAAATACCCATGGGCAAAAGAGCATAAAAACCACCCAGAGTGGCCACTAGAAATACGTGAAGAGGTGTATGGCGATGCAGATACCTTCTCAACCCCGCGGTTAATGTTTTGGAATAAATACAAATACAGTGAGGTACGCACGCTGTGGTCATCTCGTTTAGATGGCTCTGACAGGCGCCGCATAATTCCTGAAGAAGTGTTTATGCAATTTAGACCCGTAGGGCTACATAAACCAAGCCGCTCCCCAGATAACCGCTATATAGCTATTTCGGGTTATATCAATGATAGAGCGACACGCCAGCTTTACGACACCAAAGAACAAAAACTAATCACCATGTCAGGCGGGGGGCATCCTTCATTTAACTGGACCTCAGATAGCGATAATGTAATTTTTTACGCAGATGGTAAACATTACAACTACAAAGTATCAACAGCAACACTTACACAGCGCGAAATAATTTACTCTGACGAGTTATTTTTACTCCCAGGCGATAAAGAGTTTTTAGCGATAAAGCACGACGGCTTTTGGATACATAAGTTTAATGGTGAAGTAGTACGCAAAGTTGATTTTGGTTTCCCAAAAGAGTGGGAGATGAAAAACCACCGTATTTCACCTGATGGAAAATATTTGGCGTTCATGACTCAAGGCAGACCAAAAGCGCATTTCCATTGGGTGAATATAGCAACCCCTGAAATAGAGCACTCAGAAAAAGGGGAGGGAAATGGCGTAATCTTTTCACTTGATGAAGATGTTACCCTTAAATTTGGCTATAACCCTAGAGGTGAAGTTGATGAAAATAACAAGCCAGTTACTTATAGTATTATTACTCAAACTAATATTTTAACCGGTGAGCAGCAGGTAATACGCACTAAAGAAATGAGAATGTGGGGGCTTAGAAGCATAGCACCTATAGCTATTACCAACCAAAAAGCACAGAGTAACTAGTTATGCATGACATTAGCAAAGGATCTGAATAGAGTGGAGACAACAGTGGGAATTAAAATAGAAAACTTATCTAAGCAGGATCGGCCATAAAGTAAAGTATATTATGGTTGCTTTAGGTTTGGTTTGAATTATATAACCGTAAAGTTGGTTTTATACGAAATTTATTTTCTTTTATTGTGGTTTTTCATTCCATTTAAAGGTGAGATTATGCTTGCATGCGCAGTTTTGAAGTGTTAAAAATAGGGCTCACTGAACACACACATTTAGTAAAGACGATGCAAAACACTCATTTAATTACATTAAAACTGAACCTCTTACTGCAAGCGCACGTGAGCGGGGATTAGTGTATTTGCATTAAGTAAACACAAAAAACCCCGCATATCGCGGGGTTTTTTTTATCTCGCATCCAGGGCAGCAGAGAATTAAGGGTAGATTATGCAAGAACAAGATAAAGTATGGATTTTCGACACCACTTTACGTGATGGTGAGCAAGCGCTTAAAGCGAGCCTGACTGAAGAAGATAAAATCCAGCTGGCACATACTATTAGCCGCCTAAATGTGGATGTGATGGAAGTAGGTTTTCCGGTTTCGAGCCCTGCCGATTTTCGTTCAGTGCAACGTATAGCGACAGAAGTGAAAGGCCCTATTATTTGTGGTTTAGCACGCGCTGTTGCTAAAGATATTGAAGCCTGTGGCGAAGCACTTCGCACAGCACAACAAAGTCGAATTCATACTTTTATTGCTACCAGCCCTTTGCATTTAGAACACAAGCTACGTATGAGCTTAGATGATGCGACAGCCATGGCGGTTAAATCAATTAAGCTTGCCCGTAATTATACTGATGATGTGGAATTTTCATGCGAAGACGCAGGCCGTACACCGCATTGGGATTTATGCAAAATTGTTGAGCAGGCGATTAATGCTGGTGCATCAACCATCAACTTACCAGATACAGTTGGTTTTGTTACGCCAGACGAATACGCGGCGATGATCCGCCATTTAATGAATAACGTGCCAAATATTGATAAAGCGCGCTTAAGTGTACATTGTCATAATGATTTAGGTTTGGCTGTTGCCAATTCTGTTGCAGCGGTGCAAGCCGGTGCACGGCAAATCGAATGTACTATTAATGGTATTGGTGAGCGTGCGGGTAACTGTTCACTTGAAGAAGTGGCGATGATCATGAAGATGCGCCAAGACCACTTAAAAGTGTATACCGATATTCGCAGTGAAGAAATCTATCGCGCTTCACGCCAAGTGGCGAAAATTTGTAATATGCCAGTACAACCAAATAAAGCCATTGTTGGCGAAAACGCCTTTGCTCACAGTTCTGGCATTCACCAAGACGGTGTATTAAAAGCGCAAAACACTTATGAGATTATGTCGCCAGAAAGCGTCGGCGTGCCAAATAACCAATTAAATATGACCTCACGTTCGGGTCGTCATGTTATTGAGCACCGCCTTGAAGAATTGGGCTATCAAAAATCTGATTATGATATGGATAGCTTGTATGAAAGCTTCTTAACCCTTGCAGATCAAAAAGGCACAGTGTACGACTATGACCTTGAAGCGATGATTTATTTTAACCAAATCAGTGATAAAGACGACAAATACCAATTAGAGTTTGTTAACTCAACGTCTAACTCGCAATCAGTAGCAAGCTCAACGATTGGGATGACGATTGGCGGAGAGTCTAAACAAGAAGCGGCTACCGGCAATGGCCCTGTAGAGGCGTCATTCTTAGCGATTGAACGTTTAACGGGTATGGCTGTTGAAATGATTGAATTTAATCTAGAGGCGACCGGTGAAGGTGCCAGCTCATTAGGTGAAGTAAATATAATAGCTAAATACGATGGCCGCCCTTATCACGGCGCGGGCATTGCAGCGGATGTGGTTGAGGCGTCAGTACGCGCCATGATCCGCGTTTATAACTTAATTTATCGCGCACAAAAAGTGTCTGATTTAAAACAACAAAGGAAAGCAGGATGAGTCAATCAAATTATAGCGTTGCAGTATTAGCTGGCGACGGTATCGGCCCAGAAGTAATGGCAGCAGCAGAGCAGGTATTGGATGCTGTGAGCAGTAAATTTGGTTTTACTTTAACTCGTCATCATCATGCCATTGGCGGCGCTGCGATTGATCAATTTGGTAAAGCGTTACCCGATCAAACCCTTGCAGCGTGTGAAAGTGCCGATGCAATTTTGTTTGGTTCAGTGGGCGGTCCAAAGTGGGAGCATCTTCCTGCCAATGAGCAACCAGAGCGCGCATCACTTTTGCCACTACGTAAACACTTTGGTTTGTTTTGTAACTTACGCCCAGCGCAACTATTACCAGCACTGAGCGCTGCATCGCCATTACGTGCCGATATAAGCGAAAAAGGCTTTGATATCTTATGCGTGCGTGAATTAACCGGCGGTATTTACTTTGGCGAAAAAGGCCGCAGTGGCGAAGGGGCTGAAGAAGTGGCGTTTGATACGCAAACTTATTCACGCAAAGAAATTGAACGCATTGCACGTTTTGCCTTTGAAGCAGCAAAATTACGTAATAACCATGTAACGTCGGTTGATAAAGCCAACGTATTAGCATCAAGTGTATTATGGCGCGAAGTAGTAACCGAAGTAAGCAAAGACTTCCCAGAAGTAAGCCTTGATTATATTTACGTTGATAACGCGGCAATGCAACTGGTTAAACAACCTAGCCAGTTTGATGTGTTACTGTGTGATAACTTATTTGGTGACATATTGTCAGATGAATGCGCGATGATCACCGGATCTATGGGCTTATTGCCATCGGCAAGTTTAAATCAGTCAGGCTTTGGTATGTATGAACCTGCTGGTGGTTCGGCACCTGATATTGCTGGCAAAGGGGTTGCAAACCCAATCGCACAAATTTTAAGTGCCGCGTTAATGCTACGTTATTCACTAGGGCAAGATGAAGCGGCGCGCAGCATTGAAAAAGCAGTAGCCGAAGCGGTCGAAGCAGGCGTAGGTACACCGGATATTTACCCAAATGCAGGTTATACAACGCAAGACGTTGCCGCAGCAATTGTCGCTCGTATATAAAACAGCACGTATTTAAACAATTATTCACTCGCTGCACCGTCACGCGGCGAGTCAAACAAATTAGGGGATCAGCAAGTGGCCCAAACGTTATACGATAAAATCTGGCAAGCACATGTAGTTGCTAGTATTAATGAGCAAACCGATTTACTTTATATTGACCGTCATCTAGTACATGAAGTGACATCGCCGCAAGCTTTTGCTGGCCTGCGAGAGAAAAACCGTAAAGTGCGTTGTCCTGAAAAAACCATCGCAACGATGGATCATAATGTATCGACCAAAAGCCGCTCATTAGATGCCGCCAGTGAAGTATCAAAAAACCAATTGATGGCGCTTGATGCCAACTGCAAAGAGTTTGGTATTGTACTTTACGATTTAAACTCAATTAACCAAGGCATAGTGCATGTAATGGGGCCTGAGCAAGGTATTACTTTACCTGGCACTACCATTGTTTGTGGTGATAGCCATACCTCTACTCACGGTGCATTTGGTGCACTGGCCCATGGTATTGGTACGTCTGAGGTTGAGCACGTACTCGCGACGCAAACACTACAACAGAAAAAAGCCAAGTCATTAAAAATTCAAATTAATGGTGTACTACGTCCAACGGTTACAGCCAAAGATTTGATCATGGCGGTGATTGGTAAGCTAGGTACCGCTGGTGGTACAGGTTATGTGGCAGAGTTTTGTGGTGAAGGTATTGCAGCACTGTCAATGGAAGCGCGTATGACATTGTGTAACATGAGTATTGAAATGGGCGCTAAAGCGGGTTTAATCGCTTCAGACCAAATCACTTATGATTACTTAAAAGGCCGCCCATTTGCTCCACAAGGCGATGATTTTGAAGCTGCAGTTGCCTACTGGGAAACCTTAAAAACTGACGAAGGTGCGCAGTTTGATTTAGAAGTTGAACTAGAAGCGAGTAGCATTCAGCCGCAAATTACTTGGGGCACTAGCCCTGAGCAAGTTATTGGTGTTGATGAATGCATTCCAGATCCAGATCAAGAGCCAGATTTAATTAAAGCTGATGCGATTCGCAGTGCCCTTAAATACATGGGTTTAACAGCCGGTGATAAGTTATCGTCAGCGAGCGTAGATACGGTATTTATTGGTTCATGTACCAACAGCCGAATTGAAGATTTACGCGCCGCCGCACAGATTGTTGAAGGTAAAAAAGTGGCTGCTGGTGTTGAGGCGTTAATTGTACCTGGCTCTGGCTTGGTGAAAAAACAGGCTGAAGATGAAGGCCTAGCTGATATTTTCAAAGCTGCTGGTTTTGAGTGGCGTGAACCGGGTTGCTCAATGTGCTTAGCGATGAACGATGACCGCTTAGGTGCAGGCAAGCGCTGTGCATCCACCTCAAACCGTAACTTTGAAGGTCGCCAAGGCCGTGGTGGTCGTACACACTTAGTAAGCCCTGCAATGGCCGCTGCGGCAGCTATTCATGGTCGCTTTGTTGATATTAGAGGAGAAGCCTAATGAGCATTTTTTTTAGTGGCTTAATGGCCCCACTTGATAAAAACAACGTCGATACCGACCAAATCATTCCAAAGCAGTTTTTAACCTCAACCAGCCGTGATGGTTTTGATGCGGCGTTGTTTTATGATTGGCGCTATTTAGATAACGACGAGCCAAACCCTGAGTTTATTTTAAATCGGCCATGTTACCAAGGCGCGCAAATATTACTAACTCGCGATAACTTTGGCTGCGGCTCATCACGTGAACATGCACCATGGGCGCTTAAGCAATATGGTTTTGAAGTGATTTTAGCGGAAAGCTTTGCTGATATTTTCTTTAATAACTGTGGCAATAACCAGATGCTAGCTATTGCACTACCAGCGCAAACATTGGAAGACTTGTTTGTACTGAGCGAGCAACACGACGATATTCATATCGACATCGATCTTGAAAATCAGGTACTTATCAGTAACAAGTTTGCACCAATTTGCTTTGATATTCGCAAAGACGTAAAAGAGCGTTTATTAAGTGGCTTAGATTTTATCGGCGTCACCGAAACCCTCAACCCACAAATTGACGCCTTTGAGGCAAAGCTTAACGCTGAGCGCCCTTGGCAGTAAAGGTTTAAAAGTTATTAAACAATGAAACGCGGCTCAGGCCGCGTTTTTTATTGCTGCGGTTAGAAATAGTTGTTAACTTCGGAACATTATTGGCAATTAAACATTGAAAGAACTATTTATGCGAACGCTTTCTCCAAAATATATAGGCATTATTTTAGGTGTGCTTTACGGCATATCTATACGGGTATTTCTAGAGTTTAGTGATGCGTTTAACTTCGGCAGTTTAGTCACTATTTCTTTTATGTTTTTAGTCCCCATTGCGATTGGCTATATTCGTATTTATTTTGAATGCAAACTCAATAAATCAATGTCTTATAAGCAAATGGCAGTTAAGGCTTGGCAGCCTATTTTTGTATTTTTACTGGTCAGTGTAGTCACTCTTTTAGAGGGGAGTATCTGTGTCGCTATGGCGCTACCTGCATTTATGTTATTTGCAAGTATAGGAGGAGTCTTAGCTGGATTTGTACATCGTAAATTAGAAAAAGAAAGTAAAAAAGTCGTCATGTCAGTGGCATTAATACCTTTGATTTTATCACCGCTAGAGGTGAATTTTTTAAAGCTATCGCAAACATACGAAGTTAAAAATTCAGTTGTTATCAATGCACCAATAGATGTTGTTTGGCGGCAATTGGCGAATGTAAGTTACATTGCAGAGGGGGAGTTCCCAATGTCATTTTCGCAATTGATTGGTATTCCTCGCCCTTTGCAGGCGGATATGGATGCACAAGGTGTAGGTGCAGTGAGAACTAGTAAATGGCAAAATGGCGTTGTATTTAAAGAAGTTATAACAGATTGGCAGCCAAATAAACAAATGCTCTACCAGTTTGATATCGACCCTGATTTGATTCCAGACAACGCACTAGATAAACATGTAAAGCTAGGTGGAGAATATTTTTCTCCTCTTTATGGAGGCTATTATTTAGCAGAAACCGCTAATGGACAAACCGTTTTAACGTTAAAAACCACTGTTGAAGATAATACCAACTTTACTATTTACTCTCGATTATGGGGTGAGGTTATTTTTCAAGACTTTCATAATTCACTATTAAAGTTGATGAAAAGCCGAGCTGAAAAAGCCGTTTAAGCTATTTTATGGTTGGCTTGCAAACTTTTTTAGCTTACTCACCGCTGGACCACCATTCACCGCGATTACTTCCTTTGTATTTATTAACAGGCTAAGCTGCAACTTTATACTTTTAGGAACATGCTATGAAATTATTAACTGCGGCAACTTTATTGCTGGCATCTACGGTGGCGTTTGCTCGCCCTGCGCCTTTAGTATCTATCCCAACACATGATGACTTTTTTGATAATATTGCCGCCTATTGTGGTAAAGCTTTTGAGGGTAAAGTAACGGTTGATAATGCCACTGGTCCTAGCTCGTTTGCAGGCAAAAAACTAGTCATGCATGTTCGTAAATGTACTGATAGTGAGTTACAAATTCCGTTTCATGTAGGTGATGATGCATCACGTACGTGGATCATTACCAAAACCGGTAGTGGTTTGAGTTTAAAACATGATCATCGCCATCAAGATGGAACTGATGATGTATCGACTATGTACGGTGGTCATACTGTTGATGCTGGGTTTGCTAACGTGCAGTCGTTCCCTGCGGATCAGTATTCAAAAGAATTGTTTGTTAGCCAAAGTATTCCACAATCTATCGGTAATACATGGCAGATGTATATTTACCCTGAAAAGTTTACTTATCGTTTAATTCGCCAAGGCCGCGAGTTTCGCGTTGATTTTGATTTAACAAAACCAATTACACCACCGCCAGCGCCTTGGGGTTATAAAGACTAAAGATTAGTCTTTGCTGGGCTTTGTCTCACATTGTAGTAATACCGTTAAAGGTGGCTGATAGGCGCGGGGTTTGGTTGGGAAACGATCATACTCTTGTACACCATCAGTCACTTTTAGCATAAACGGATTACCACGGCATAAACGGTCAGCATGGCGCAATAAAAATACACTTTGATTTTTAAAGTGCTGATAGTCGTCAGATTGAATTTCTAGATGATAGTTATTTGCGTCTAATTTTGTTTGGTAATAATGGACTTTTTCATCGAAGTCATAGAGTTTTTCGGTTTCACCTTTTTCTGCTAATACCGCATTACTGCCTATTAATAGTGCCAGTGCACTGATAATTACTAGCCTATTTGCTGTTTTTCCTTTCATAAACCTTTAACTCCATTATTGTATTGAGCGCACTATTTAATTACAGTGATGCAACGAGTTATGCTGTAAGTCTAACACCCAAAAAGGGAAAATGTGATGTTCAAACAAATAAAACAACTATTTTCAGCTTTTGATGAGCAACCAGCTCAGCTGCAAGAGCATGATTTGAAAACGGCTGTAGCGGCATTAT
The DNA here is from genome assembly GCF_014164575.1 of Pseudoalteromonas sp. SG41-1. Lineage (NCBI taxonomy): Bacteria > Pseudomonadati > Pseudomonadota > Gammaproteobacteria > Alteromonadales > Pseudoalteromonadaceae > Pseudoalteromonas > Pseudoalteromonas sp. SG41-1. The sequence continues at coordinate 34,696 of NZ_JACJFL010000021.1, read as the reverse complement.
TGATTGAAGTCATGCGTGCTGATCGCGAGCAGCAAGACGATGAATTGAAAACGTTATCTCTGACTTTAAAAAAGTATTTTAATTTGAGTGATGAAGACGTTAGTGAGCTAATGCAAAGCGCAGGAAAAAGTTTGGATGACGCGATTGATTACTTTCAGTTTTCTAAACAAATTAATGATCAATGCAGCGCAGAGCAACGGATTGAAATTATAGAGCTGCTATGGCGCTTAGCGTATGCCGATGGTGAGTTAGATCCGCAAGAAGAGTATGTAATTCGCCGTGTTTCTAACTTGTTGTATGTCGCGCATGAGGATTTTATCGCTGCCAAGTTAGCAGCGACAAAGCTTTCTTAAGCGGTTTATTTATTTAATTTGCTGGCAACGCTGACGAGCTGCTGAGCAAGGCCTGCAATTCGTTCTGCTGTCACAGGGTCACTAATGCGGCCATTTTCATCAAGCAAAGTGTGAATTGCAGGTACGGCAAGTTGATCTGCCAATACCAAGCTGCCGATACCCGATAAAATATCGCGAACGTGATTTAGACCACGCAAGCCACCTAAGCCTCCCGGTGATGAGGCGTATAAAGCCGTTACCTTGTTACGAAATGCAGGAACTGCGCCTTGCTCAGTACGTGATGCCCAATCAATGGCATTTTTTAGTACCGCGGTAATTGAACCGTTATATTCAGGGCTGGCAAGTAAGATGCCATCTGCAGCGCGTAGTTTGTCTTTTAATAACTGAGCGCCTACTGGTGTGCCTTGCGCTTCAACGTCTTCGTCAAACATGGGTAAGTTTAGATCTGCCAGTTTAATTACTTCAACTTCTGCACCGCTTTCTAATGCAAAGCGGGCTGCTTCATTGATCAATTTTTGGTTAAAGCTGTCTTTACGTAAGCTGCCTGCTAAGGCAATAATTTTTGGTGCTGTCATGGTGGTCGCCTTCAATAACGTAGTTGGGTTTGCCTGTTAACTACTTTAGCAAATATTTACTTGCAGAAAAGCCAAATAAACGCAAAACTTATGTGCATATACGCACACTTAAGGTTAAGGGCAGGTATGGCGATTCAATTTGATGACTGGCAAGATGTAAAAGTAGCCTATGAAGTTGCGCGGTTAGGAACGTTAACAGCGGCGGCTGAAAAGCTCAACGTTCATCACAGTACGGTACTTAGGCGCATTAATAACCTTGAGCAAAGTTTAAATGCACGTTTATTTCATCGTCATGCCCGGGGTTATAAAGTAACTGAGATTGGCGCTAAACTCTTTACAGCAGCGCAGTCTATTAATAGTGAACTTGAACGCTTACACAATGATATTATTGCCGCAGATAGTACTTTGCGTGGTAGTTTATTGCTTACAACGGTCAGTGGTTTTATTGATGTACTGAGTGATGTGTGTGAACAATTTCAAAGTTTACATCCACAAGTGCAGCTGGAAGTGATACTTGATCAAAACCGGTTACGTCTTGATCACGGCCAAGCACATATAGCGGTACGCGCAGGTCCTCGTCCTGATGAAGGTGATTATATCGCCCAGCATTTGGCGCATTTGTCGTCAGGATTTTATGCATCAAAGCGTTATATTGATAAGCATGGCGTGCCAAAAAGTATTAAGCAATTGCCGTTGCATAATTTTGTTTCGGGGGTGGCCGGCTATAATGGCAAAGTGCCTTATTTTGTTTGGGTTGATGAAAATATACCAACTTCACAAGTGAAATTACGCGTGTCTGAAACCTCAGAGGCAACCCGTGCGATTGTTAAAGGCTTGGGAATTGGCGGGATGCAGCATGACGTGGCGGCGCAGTATGCTGATTTAGTACCAATACTAGCGGATGAACTGAGTTGGCCAACGGATTTATGGCTAGTAACCCATCACTTAGTGCACCGAACAGCTAAGGTACAGGCGTTCAGTCAGCTTTTAAAAGCGTATTTTAAGGAGCATAAGCTCGCGTAATTTAGCTGGTTAATCTTTCTATCAGCAAAAACGTGGCTAAACAGTATTTAGCCACGTTTTGTTTAACGACTGAGAAAAATTAATTAACGTCCTTTTAAATTACGCATGTCTGCTTGTACGTTACGATAAAACCGACCTAAGCTTCTATCTTGGCTACGTAATTGCGCAAGGCTCTGAGTATTGCGTTGCTGCTCTTTTAACAGTTTTTGATAATTAGTGATACGCCGCTGCGTTAATAAGCCTTTTTGTAACGCAGCTAGCACCTGACAACCGGGTTCTAGCTGATGACTACAATCGGCAAATCGACACTGCTGCGCCAGTTCACTTATATCGTTAAAAGTAAGCTCTACACCTTGTTGACAGTCACTTAGTTGCAGCTCTCGTATGCCGGGAGTATCGAGTAACAGCGCTCCTACGTTAAGAACATGCAATGCTCGATGAGTCGTGGTGTGGCGACCTTTGCTGTCGTCCTCGCGAATTGCACCAGTGTCACTTAGCTGCTGTTCACATAAGCTATTAACTAAGCTGGATTTACCTACACCCGAAGACCCAACAAAAGCTAATGTTTGACCTTTGCCGCACCATGGCATTAATTGCTCAACACTGCCACGCTCTAATGCATTAACAGACAGCACGGTTAAGTGATTATCAAGCGCTGTTAGTTGTGCTATATGTTGCTCTGGTGCTGCACATTGATCGCGTTTGGTCAGTACAACAACGGGTAAACACTCACTTTGATATGCTAACGCTAAGTAGCGTTCAAAGCGGCTTAGATTGAAATCTTGATTATGCGAGCTGACAATAAACAAAGTATCAATATTAGCGCCAATAAGCTGTTCACTTAATTTACTTCCCGCACTTTTGCGACTGAGCAATGTTAAGCGCTCAAGCAATCGGGTAAACAGCCAGTGTTCGTTGTGTTGCGTAAGTAATATCCAGTCACCCACAGTTAAGGGGGGATGATCTGAATTTACCAATACCTTGTGGCAACCCTGCTCACTCTGTACAACAAAGTGGTCGCGATGGTAGGTAATGATCCGTGCAATCAGTGTGTGCTCTAAATCATTGAGCGTAAGTTGTTGTTGGAAAAATGCGCGCCAACCCAGTTGGCTTAAACTTAAATTAGTATTCATATAACCCCATTACTGCAAAGAGTAAAAATAACAAAGGGGTTTGCTGTTAAATTTTAGCTATCAACAGCGCCCCGGCTAATGGCCGGGCAAAACTTAATATTAAAAAATAAAATTAAGCACTTACTTGCCCAGCAAGGGGGTTTAATACAATCATCAAATATCTCCTGTTTAGATGTTTATTGTGGTTTTACACCAGTTGGCACTATAGCCAAGTTTGGGTGAATAAAATACACATTAAATAGATTTTTTTACTGTAATACCAAGACGTTTGGCTAATCGCACTAAGTTAGCGCGATCAACTTTCAATGTTCGTGCTGCACTGGCCCAGTTGTAATTATGTTGTTCTAGCTGTTGGCTGATTAAATGCTGAGTAAATGTATCCGTTGCTTGTTTGAGCGAGAAATTTTGTTTATTTATGTTATTGTTATCGGCAGTTGTTAATGCGACAGGCGCTGGGTTATTTGTACTTAGGTTAAGTTCACAATGAGCAGGTTCAATAGTAATTATTGCTTGCTGCCACTGGCTTTGTTTGGCTTTTAATGCTGCACGGCTGATCACATGCTCAAGTTCTCGCACATTTCCCGGCCAGTCATATTGAGTGAGTAGTAGTTGCGTTTCGACGCTGAGTTTGAGTTGTTTGATAGCTAGCTTACGGGCTGTTCTTTCAACAAAGTAACCTGCAAGTAAAATTACATCGTTTTCGCGTTGTTTAAGTGGCGCAACGTTGAGCGGGTAAACACTTAACCGATGATATAAATCGGCTCGAAAACGCCCTTGAGCGACTTCGTTTTTTAAATGCCTGTTTGTAGCCGCAATAACCCTTACATCGACGTATTTTACTTCATCTTCGCCAACCGTTTGGATTTCACCACTTTGTAAGACGCGCAATAGTTTACTTTGCATGGCAAGTGGCAGTTCACCAATTTCATCTAAAAATAAGGTGCCACCATCAGCCAGCTGAAACTTGCCTTGACGTGCATTATGGGCGCCAGTAAATGCGCCTTTGGCGTGGCCAAAAAATTCACTTTCGGCGAGATTCTCTGGTAATGATGCACAATTTAAGTGAATTAACGGCATTTCGCTACGCTTTGAATGAAGATGGATATTGCGTGCTACTAGCTCTTTACCTACCCCGGTATCACCTTGGATCAAGACACTAAACTCAGAAGCCGCCACTAGTTTTATATCGCTTCGAAGGGCTTGCATGGCGGTGCTTTGGCCGATGATCTCTGCACCATCGCGGGTAAGCGCTTCGCGGTTTAGCTCTTGCACTAAAGCGCTACTATGTTGCGCGTGGTTTTGATATTGCTGCAGTTTTAATACAGTTTGCAAATGCGCGGTGCAAAGCGTACCTAGTTGAGTAAATAGCTCAAGGTCAAAACTGTCGAATGCATTTGCATCGAGACTGTCGAGGGTGATCACACCGAGTAAGTTATCTTCGCTATCAAGTAGGGGGATGCCTAAGCAAGCATGAACAGGGATATCGCCAGTTTTGCTCGATAGTAAACCGTCGTACGGATCAGGAATTGGGCAATCATGGGCAAACTGTAATGGTTGCTTAGCGTTGCAAATGGCATGTAAACGTGGATGCTCGTTTATTACAAAGCGTCGTCCTAGGGTGTCAGGCGTCAGTCCATGAATAGCTTGTGGTTTTAACACATCGCCTTGTAAGGTAAGCAGTGCAATAGCGTCACTGGGTATTACTTGCTTGATACACTGAATTAACTGCTGAAAAGGCTGCTTTTGGTCGCTCACTTTAGCAAGCACAAGGGCGACATTAAGTAAGCTTTGTTTATCTGCCATGTCAAAATGACTCAAATGTGTTTTTATCTTATTTAAAGGTGAGTCATAAAGACTTTTTTGTCAATAGTAAAATAGTTAATATGTTGAATAATAAGTAGTTTAAATCTTGGCTCGGCTTGTGCAATAACGTGTTATAAATACCTAGATAGATGAGTCTAATACGCTGATGCGAGCAATCAATTTAACCGAGCCAATGCCCAAAAAAGTGCGTTTTTATCAAGTCAGTCAATGGCCGTTATGGATGTTGGCATTTCGGCCCTACTTTTTAGGAGCTGGCTTGTTGGCCGTTTTGTCGATTAGTTATTGGTTACTCATTTTAACAGGCCATGCCAGATGGCAATTGACTATGCCAGCAACACTTTGGCATGCCCATGAAATGATGTTTGGCTTTGCAGGCGCTGTAGCTGTGGGGTTTTTATTAACCGCAGCACAAACTTGGAGCGGGGTTGCGAGTATTAATGGTCGTAAATTGATGTTGCTAACCCTAGTGTGGCTAGCAGCTCGTGTTGCGTTTTTTATTACCAGTGCAGGTATTGAAAACTTTAGTTTATATGCGGTGTTATTGTTCCAATTGCTTTGGTGGTTAGGTGCAGTTATGGCGCTGGCTAATATGCTCCTTAAAGCTGGCAATAAAAATAACTACCAATTTTTACCGATGCTAAGCGCATTGTGTGTGCTCAATATTATTTATTTATGCTTAGCAATACAACAAAACATGCTACTTGCATTGGCAGTCGCCGATACCGCAGTACTAGTAATGACCTTACTTGTCGGTGTGGTGGCTGGGCGGGTATTACCTTTTTTTACTGCTCGTGGTCTTGGTTTAGCGGAGCAAGTGCGTACTCCTCGTTTAGATAAAGTGCTGCTTTACAGCTCATTGTTTGCTGTCGCGCTTTATTTTATCAGCCAATTATTTATAGCAAGCGTTAATCCTGGTTGGGCATTGGCTGTTGTTGCTGTAGTGCATTTAAGTCGCTCATTGTTGTGGTGGAATAATCAAATGCTCAAAGTACCACTGTTATGGTCGTTGCACTTCTCCTATCTAGCTCTTGGGCTTGGTTTAGTATTGCTTGCGCTGAGTTTTTACAGCTCGGTTATTTTGTTTAAAGACGCGCTGCATATGATCACTATAGGTACGATTGGCATGATGATCTTAGCGATGATGACGCGGGTATCTCATGGTCATACTGGCCGCCCTTTAACTATTCCTCACTTTATGGCTGTGGCGTTTGCTTTAGTGTTTATTGCAGCAATTATTCGTTCGTTATTACCTGTTGTTATTGGGCCACACATCTCATGGCAGCTGAGTGCTGTACTGTGGATCGTGGCATTTTTATTGTTCTTATTCCACTGTATTCCTATTTTAACGCGGCGTCGTGTTGATGGGCGTCGTGGTTAAAGGAAGTTGTATGTTATCTGATAAAACCATTGAAATAGTAAAAAGCACAGCGCCTTTATTGGCGCAGGCGGGCACCGTTGTCACGGAGCATTTTTATAACCGGCTGTTTAGTCATAACCCTGAGCTGCAGGATATTTTTAATATGGCCAATCAACGTAGTGGCCGTCAGCAATTTGCATTATTTAATGCCTTGGCTGCGTATGCTCAAAATATTGATAATTTAGCCGTATTAAAAGAGGCGCTGGCACGCATTAATCATAAGCATACCAGCATGCATATTTTACCTGAGCATTATCCAATAGTTGGCGGACACCTGATTGGCACTTTAAAAGAATTGCTCCCTGAGCAATTTACAGCTGAAGTTGAATATGCATGGCGTGAGGCTTACGCACTACTTGCTGATATTTGTATTACCGAAGAAGCGGCGCTATACGAGCACAGTAAAAATAACCACGGTGGCTGGTCGGGTACTAGAGCATTTGTTATTGCTAAAAAACAGCCTGAATCAGAGTTAGTAACCAGTTTTACTTTAGTGCCAGTCGATGGTAAAGCGGTAATGACTCATAAACCAGGGCAGTATTTAGGTATCAAAGTAAAACCAGCTTATGCACAGTATAGTGAGATACGCCAATACTCTATTTCTCAGCAAAGTAATGGTGAAAATTACCGTATTAGCGTGAAAAAAGAGTTATTGCCAGCAGCGGGGATTGTATCTAATTATTTGCACTCACTTGATGAGGGCAGCGTTGTGGAGCTTTATCCACCGGCTGGAGACTTCTTTTTACGCGCAAATAAAAAACCTGTGGTATTAATTTCTGCGGGCGTTGGTCAAACACCGATGCTGGCAATGTTACAAACATTATTATGTGATACATCGAATCAAGCGGTCACCTATTTACACGCCTGTGAAAATATCCTGCAGCATTCATTTAGTCAGTTTTTGGCGGAGCAAGCCGCGGCGCATACTCGATTAAATTACTACACTTGGTTTAATCAAGGTGGCGAGGGAGCTGAGTTTACTGGATTGATGAATGTCAGTGCTGTTGCTGAGCAGCTTCCGCTTGAAGAAGGTGACTTCTACATCTGTGGCCCTACGGGGTTTATGGCTGCAATTAAACAGCAATTACTCGTATTAGGAGTCGCTGCTGAGCGTATTCACTACGAGGTGTTTGGCCCACATCAAGATATTTAATGACGAAACTAAATGTAGGTTTTAAGTGAAAAGGCGCGAAATGCGCCTTTTTTATGGTTTTGGCTACTTAAAGTACAGCATTGCTATTTTTCGCTGCTAAAGCTTGGTTTTGCCATGCGGTAAATAATTTTTGTTGCTTGTCGGAAATTTTTAAACCATAGGTTTTTTGCATATAAAAATAAGCATCGGCAATGCGTTTTCGTGCATAAAAGGGCGGCTCTACCACACGCTGTTTAAAATCTACCTTTACTTGGCAGCGACCATATTGGCTTGCATTACCTGCAATCATGCCAAAGCTATAATTAGAGCGGTCTGCGTTTATTTCACCAATTGCCGGAGCGAGATTATTTATATCAGCTTCCATTTTCCGAAATTGCGCACTGACTTTAATGCAATTTTTTCGGCCGCCATCTTGCCAGCATTGTAGCTGGTGACCAAATTCCCATGCAGACACAATATGTTCCCACTCAATCCGAGTTGCGCGCGCATTTGGTTTGCCTGAACGAGTAACCGCATTGCGAGGCACATAACCACATGCATTTGGGTCGGGCACCAGTTTTTTACCTTGGCGTTTAATATTACAGCCACAATAGAGGCTGGTGGCGTTATCAGGAAGGGTTTTGATGAGGTGTTTTTTTGCGCTGTAAAAACTGGTGAATTGTTCTGCATAAAGGTTAAAACTCACACAACACAATACCAGCGCAATAATTAAATGCGGCATATCCAATCACTTTAGTGAACTACAGGAAGCGCTAGTTTAGAGCGATTATTCAAAAAGTAAATCGCTTAACTGTGTGATGTAGTGGGAATTTTAACTCATCTCTAAGGTAAGGTTAGCTACTTGGGCGACGGGAAGTACGTTTTCTAAAACGGATATTTTGTAGTAATAAAATAAAGCCAGTTAAACAAAACAATATGCTACTGGCTGCAAAACTAATTAATAATGGGTTATTAAAATCTTCACGTTGATCATAGTCCATTATGTGTAACATCCAGAAAAAATCGAAAATTCGCCAAATTGTGCTGCGAACAGTAATAACTTGGCCACTATCAGCGGATAAATATAGTGTGGTGTTAAACGTATCGTCAAAATTTACTTGCCAAATATTTTCTTTAAAGCCAACTTCGCGAGTACCTTTAGCTAGTTTGATCGCGTCTGTTACTTGCGCATTAATTAATAGATGAGCTTGGGCATTGGCAATAATTTGCGCTTTACTCGGTGCTACCAAAGGACTGCCAGTAACTCCGTTAAAGCTGTACTCACCGTTACTGTTGCTCACAATAATGGTAGGGATTGTTAAAAAGTGACTATAACTAATTTGTCTTGGTTGAGTAATTTGTGCAACGATATTATCAACTGAGGCTAGATAATCAGCTTGTTTGAATGGGTTATTTAATTGCCGCGCAGCTAAATGTTTACCGTGAACTTTTTCAAGCGGTATAGCACTCATAATTAAACCACCGAGTAACCATGCAAAAATTTGTAGCGCTAATAAGTAACCTAACCATTTGTGAAACTTACGCGCATGTTTAAAAATGCGTTTATCCATAGTGACTACCTGTTTGTTATTAGTGCGGTATTCTATAAATTATATTGAGTTTGCCAATGTGGCAAATTGTCGCATCAACAAAATAAAACTAGCTACTCTAGATTTGGTATATACGCAAAATTAGGTTAAAGTTTGCGTTGTTATTAACGCAGGGTAAAAATGAAACAATGTCGGAAATTCAATTTTTAAATGTAGATCTAGAGCTTGAATCAAAGCAAGATATTAGTTTGTTAGTTGCAGACTTAAAAAAAAGTGCTGTGGTTTTGCATTACGATAAAGATGAGTACCGTCAACTAGCACGTATTGAGTCTAATGAAGACGTTATCTCACCAGATAAAGCGATTAACCACTTATGTGAGTTAATTGAATCTTGCTCACGCAATGCATTAAAGCAGTGGTTATCATGCTCAAAGCGCACCTTTGATATTGGCTTTGAATCAGGCACTTCGCCAAAATGCTTTAATCAAGCGCTCAGTGCCGATACTTTATTGCGTATTTCTGCTATTGGTGCAGGTATTGAAATTACAATTTATCCACTTTCAAGTTAGCCTTTTCGCTCTACAATTGCTGCGGTCATTCTTGATACGCAGCACAGTTCTCCACGACTATTGGTGATTTTTATTTCCCATACGGATGTACGCTTGCCTAAGTGTAGTGGTGTTGCTATCGCGGTTAATAAACCATTACGTGATGCTTTTAGATGATTGGCATTGATCTCCTGGCCAACACAATAAAACTTTGTAAAATCAACAGCAAAGTTTGCAGCATAACTCGCCACCGTTTCTGCAAGTACAACATTTGCGCCGCCATGCACCATACCCATAGGGTTATGATGAGCTGGGATCGCGGGCATCGTTGCTACTAAATAATCATCGCCTATTTCACTTATTTCAATGCCCATGGTTTTCATCAATGTGCCTTGACCACTTATGCCGTCATCAAGTTGCTTACATTGTGCTAGGGTGATCGGTTGATACCAAATACTCATCTGTCTACCTCACTAAGTTATTTACTAAATCAGTCTACACTTTTAAACATTTTCCTACAGTTAAGATCATAAAAATAGATAAAATGTACCTATATTATCTAACTGTTAATGGATCTTAAGGATGAAAGTAAAGGTATTTGGATGTGGTGCAATATTATTGATGAGCCTTGTTGCTCAGCCGCAGGCTGTTGCTAGTACCCAACATCAACTCGATATTGGTTTTACCGATTTAGCTGGTTTAGATGAATCTTTTTTAGGCGCACGATACCGATATTTTGCGCAAGATCTTGAATCTTTGACTGGTCCATACGAGCTAAAAGCGTATTTAAATCAAGTCAATAATTATGCTATTGGTGGGTTTGCTAATGATGATTTTAGCTATTTAAATGCCGATGCTGCCATCTATGGTCCCGCAGGATTAGTTATTAGTGCCAGCGCGCAGCGCCTCTGTGAGGATAATAGCTATTGGCAAAATACTGATTATTTAGTGAGTGCCGCTGTTGGTAAGCAAATGAATGAACAGTTACAACTAGGGTTCAATGTATATTACAGTCGCTTAGAGCGCCATGATATGTGGTTTGGCAAAGATAATGAAAGAGTCGCGGTTGAATGGACTTATGCACCTTATGTTCGTTGGACAAATATAGTTAGCAATCAAGGTTGGGATTTAGAGCTAAAGCAATTGGCAGGGCGTTATCGTTATGTGCAGGGGCAGGCGGTTTATTATGTAAATCAAGCATGGTCAGTGGGAGTCGTTGCCAATATTCGGAATCAGAAAAATCTAAAAGACAACTATGAACTGCAAACGCAATATTGGTTTAATCAACATGTAGCATTAAAGTTTGGTCTTGGATCTGCGCTTGATTCTGGAAGTGGTTTAAATAGTATGAGCTTGTTATTAACGGCGCGATTTTAAGCCAATTTATATTTGCGATTTTCAGATAACTGTATATACTCACAGTTAAATGTACTGTATGGAAAACCAGTTGTATGCGCCCATTAACGAATCGCCAAGCTCAAATTCTCGAACTTATTAAAGTTTTTATTAAAGATACCGGTATGCCGCCAACCCGTGCTGAGATTGCGCAAACGTTAGGTTTTAAAAGTGCTAATGCAGCGGAAGAACATTTAAAGGCATTAGCGAAAAAGGGCGTTATTAAAATGAAGCCCGGTGCTAGTCGAGGTATTCAGTTAGTTGAAGAGGATGAGCCGGAACAACTTGGTTTACCTCTAATAGGCAGAGTTGCCGCTGGTGAGCCTATTTTGGCAGAGCAGCATGTTGAAAGTCATTGCAAAATAGATCCACTCTTGTTTAAACCGGCTGCTGATTTTTTACTGCGTGTGCAAGGCATGAGTATGAAAGACATTGGTATTATGGATGGCGATTTATTGGCAGTACACAGCACTCAAGTTGCTGAAAATGGCCAAGTGGTGGTTGCCCGTGTTGATGACGATGTAACAGTAAAACGCCTTGAAAAAGCAGGTAAAAAAGTTTTTTTACATGCTGAAAACGATGAATTTTCACCGATTGAAGTGGATCTTGAACATGAATCTTTCAATATTGAAGGGTTAGCTGTTGGGGTGATCCGCAACGCTGATTGGATGTAAATTTTTTGATCTGTATTTTGCACCAAATTGGTGAAGTTTGGTGCATTTAATTTTTTACCGCTTTAATGGCTAGATTTTATACTTAGCTATAGCGTCCTAAGCCCTATCAAATCTACTTGTCAGCTACTTTTAGCCCTCTAATATTATCCCTAATTACAAAATAACGCGCTGATTTTTAGCTGTTATTTATGCACCAAAAAAGAATTTAATTGCTCTTAAAACTTGCTAATTGTTCATTTTTTAACTAATTGGTTAATACACTGTGTTAACAGCTACTTTAAAAGTCTAACAATTTTGCTCAATAGCATAATTTAGGGTTGCGTTAATATTCAGTAACAATAAAAAATAACGAATTGGCGCGAATAAAGCTGTGCCGCCTTTTCGCTTTGCGTTTTGCAATAGCATTTAAAGGAGCCGTCACATGGGTAAATTGAGCTCTACCTTGTGGCTTATATTGTTTGTTCTACCGCAGCAAGTATTGGCTAATAGCCAGTTTAATATGCGTAAGGGCGTAACAGATATAAGTAATGATGTTTATCAGCTGCACATGACAATATTTATTATATGTTGTGTGATTGGGGTCATCGTGTTCGCCGTGATGTTTTGGGCACTGATCCACCACCGTAAATCTAAAGGGGCAAAACCAGCCCAATTTCATGAAAGTACTAAAGTTGAAATCCTTTGGACGGCAATCCCGTTTGTGATTTTAATTGGTATGGCAATTCCTGCGACAAAAACTTTGATTGCAATGGAAGATGCTAGTAAAGCTGATCTCACGATTAAAATTACTGGTTCTCAATGGAAATGGCATTATGAGTACATGGGTGAAGATGTTGAGTTTTATTCAATGCTTGCTACACCTCAAGATGAAATAACTAATCTTGCAAATAAAAACCCTAATTACCTGCTTGAAGTTGATAAACCTTTGGTGTTGCCAATTAATCAAAAAGTACGATTTTTAATGACCTCAGACGACGTTATTCATTCTTGGTGGGTGCCTGATTTTGCAGTGAAAAAAGATGCTAACCCTGGGTTTATCAATGAAACTTGGACCAGAATTAATGAAGAGGGCATTTATCGAGGGCAATGTGCAGAACTATGCGGAAAGGATCATGGCTTTATGCCTGTGGTGGTTGAAGCTAAATCTGAGCAAGCATTTGCAAACTGGCTGAGCGAAGCTAAGCAGGCAAAAGCAAACGCTGCAATTGCTGATGCTGCATTATTAGATCAAACATTACCAAAAGAAGAATTAATGACACTCGGCGAGCAAGTCTATATGGCCAGTTGCGCTGCGTGTCACCAACCAACAGGTATGGGCTTACCGGGGGTTTTCCCGGCGCTCAAAGGCAGTCCGGTAGTATTAGGAGATATTAAAGATCATATTGATGTAGTGCTTCATGGTCGCCCAGGTACCGCTATGCAAGCATTTGACAAGCAGTTATCAATCAAGCAGCTAGCAGCTGTGATCACCTATAAGCGTAATGCATGGGGCAATGACACTGGGGATGTAATTCAACCGAGTCAGATACAAGCCGCGATTGATGCAACTTCGGAGGCTAAATAATGAGTAGCGTAACAGAGCAACAACATGATCAAGCTGCACACCATGATGGACATCATCATCCTGCGAAAGGTTTTAAACGCTGGCTTTATACTACTAACCATAAAGATATCGGTAGCTTATATTTAATTTTTTCGTTGACGATGTTTTTAATTGGTGGCGCCATGGCGATGGTGATCCGCGCAGAGTTATTTCAACCTGGCTTACAGTTAGTAGAGCCTCACTTTTTCAATCAAATGACCACAGTACATGGCTTGATCATGGTATTTGGTGCCGTTATGCCGGCCTTTACAGGATTGGCTAACTGGATGGTACCACTCATGATTGGCGCACCAGATATGGCATTACCACGGATGAATAATTGGAGCTTTTGGATTTTACCTTTTGCTTTTATTATTTTACTGGCATCCCTGTTTATGCCAGGTGGTGGCCCGGCATTTGGCTGGACTTTTTATGCACCACTGTCAACAACTTACAGTAACGATAATACCGCATTATTTGTTTTTGCTATTCACATCATGGGTATTAGCTCAATTATGGGCGCAATCAATGTGATTGTAACTATCGTTAATTTACGTGCGCCAGGTATGACTTGGATGAAGCTGCCGCTGTTTGTGTGGACATGGCTTATCACCGCTTTTTTATTGATTGCTGTGATGCCGGTATTGGCCGGTGCTGTGACTATGGTATTGACTGATAAGTATTTTGCAACCAGCTTTTTTGATGCTGCTGGGGGCGGTGATCCGGTGATGTTCCAGCACATATTTTGGTTTTTTGGTCACCCTGAAGTGTACATTATGATTCTGCCAGCCTTTGGCATTATCTCGACTATAGTGCCGACCTTTTCACGTAAAAAATTATTTGGTTATGCCTCTATGGTATATGCCACATCTTCGATTGCTTTACTTAGCTTTATAGTTTGGGCGCATCATATGTTTACCACAGGTATGCCTGTCGCTGGCGAATTATTTTTTATGTATGCAACTATGCTGATATCGGTGCCAACTGGGGTCAAAGTATTTAACTGGGTAGCCACCATGTGGCGTGGTTCGATTAGTTTTGAAGTGCCTATGTTATTTAGTATTGCGTTTATTGTGTTATTCACTTTAGGTGGTTTCTCTGGGTTGATGCTGGCGATTACTCCTGCTGATTTTCAATACCATGATACTTATTTTGTGGTGGCGCATTTTCATTATGTGTTAGTGACTGGGGCGATATTTTCAATTATGGCCGGGGCGTATTATTGGCTGCCAAAATGGACGGGAAATATGTTCAATATCACCTTGGCTAAATGGCATTTTTGGTTGTCTTTAGTGAGCGTGAATGTATTGTTTTTCCCTATGCACTTTGTTGGTTTGGCCGGTATGCCGCGCCGGATTCCTGACTACGCACTGCAATTTGCAGACTTTAACGCGATTATTAGTATTGGTGGCTTTGCTTTTGGTTTATCACAATTGTTATTTGTGGTTGTAGTATTTAAGTGTGCACGAGGCGGCGATAAAGTGCCCGCCAAAGTGTGGGATGGTGCTGAGGGTTTGGAATGGGAGGTGGCATCGCCTGCGCCTTATCATACTTTTGAAACGCCACCGGAGATTAAGTAATGAGTCATGCACCACTGCTTAAGCGCTTAGTTTTAATATGTCTTGGCATGTTCGCTTTTGCGTTTGCTTTGGTGCCGTTGTACGACGTTTTTTGTGATGTAACAGGCCTTAATGGTAAGCCTTCGTTAGAGAAAGCAAAGCAAAGTACGAGTGTTAATGAGGCACGAGAAATCGACGTAAGCTTCACAACTCATGCGCAAAGTGGAGCGCCATTTGAGGTGCAATCACATGAGTATAGTGTGCTAGTAAAGCCCGGAGCTATGCGCGAAGTGCTGTTTAGAGCAAAAAATACCAGTAATGAAGATAAAGTTATGCAAGCGGTACCGTCGGTGTCTCCAGGCAAAGCAGCTAAGTATTTGCATAAAATGGCTTGCTTTTGTTTCGATCAACAACCTTTGAAAGCAGGTGAAGAAGTGGAATTTAAACTGCTTTTTTATGTTGATACGCAATTACCTGAAGATGTTGAAGAGTTAACTTTGTCTTATACCGTGTTTGATATTAGCGGGCAGATAGTGGCTAGTAATTAGGTTGCCAAGCTAATAGCTAATTAGGAGCAAACAAAATGGATAAAAATTACGAAAAATATTATGTTCCCGCGCAAAGTCCGTGGCCAATAGTTGGCGCATTTGCGATGTTTTTTATTGCTGTTGGTGCAGGTCTTACCGTAATGCAAGCAAGCAGCGGCGGTGGTGCTGGCCATTATGTGCTTTACGCAGGAATTGGTGTGTTGCTGTTTATGCTATTTCGCTGGTTTAAAAATGTCATTGAAGAGTCTGATCAAGGCTTATATTCAGCGCAAATGGATCGCTCGTTTCGTCAAGGCATGAGCTGGTTTATTTTCTCTGAAGTAATGTTTTTTATGGCTTTTTTCGGTGCCCTTTTTTATGCCCGGATGATCTCTGTGCCTTGGCTTGGCGGCGCCGGAAATAATGCCATGACCAATGAGGTACTGTGGCCTACTTTTGAAGCAATCTGGCCATTAGTTACTACACCCGGTGGTGGTACGACACAGGCTATGGGTTGGCAGGGATTGCCGCTGATCAACACATTAATATTACTAACCTCGTCGGTTACCTTACATTTTGCTCATGTAGGCATGGAGAACAATAAGCGTGGGCCATTAAAAGTATTTATGGCACTGACAATCGTATTAGGGGTCTGTTTTTTAGGGCTGCAAGTCGTAGAGTATATGCATGCTTATCAGGATTTAGGACTGACCTTAGATGCTGGCGTATATGGCAATACTTTCTTTTTACTAACCGGCTTTCATGGCATGCATGTGACCTTAGGAACTATTTTATTATTAGTCATGCTGATCCGCATTTTAAAGGGCCACTTTAGCCCAGATAAACATTTTGCGTTTCAAGCCGCAGCTTGGTATTGGCATTTTGTTGATGTGGTGTGGTTGTGTTTATTTGTGTTTGTATATGTGCTGTAACTTTATCAATTGGTGATGAGTTACTGTGGATGAAACCTAGTTTAAGGGCTGCAATAACAACCACTAAGACGATAACAGAAAACAGCACACGACGGCCTAAATAGTGAGACATAGGCCGTCCATCTGTTTTACCCGATACCATAATAAATAAGGCACGGAACAAGTTAAAAAGTATAAATAGTAGCAACAGTACGATAATAATTTTAATAATCACTGGGTCACCTTTATGCAGTTAATTTTATGGCGTAAACAAAAGCTTAGCTCAATTATTACCATTTGCGTGGTAACCATTGTGGTATTGGTGTGTTTACGCCTAGGGTATTGGCAATTACAGCGAGCTGAAAGTAAAACTGAGCAATTAACACAAATAGCAGCCCTGCAAAGTCAGGGAGTAATGAGCTGGCAGCAAATGCAGCAACTGCCTAGTGATTGGAATAAAACGGGCTTGCAGATAAGTATCTCTGGAGTGCTAGATACGCAGCAATATTGGTTGTTAGATAATCAAGTTTACCAAGGTCAGGTTGGCTACGATGTACTTACCTTGCTGCGTTTACAGCAAAGTAAGCAAACTCTGTTGGTGAATTTGGGTTGGGTTAAAGCACCACTTACTCGCCAGCAACTCCCTAGTATAAACCTACCATCGACTCCTTTGGCAATGACCGTGCAATTAAAGCAAGGAAAGCTCAGTGGCTTTACTTTGCAAGATGCACAACACAAGACGGATACAGCATGGCCCAAGCGCGTACAAATTATCGATTTAGCATTGTTTTCACAGCAAACAGGTCGCGACATGATTGACTTTATTGGTTATCGGCAAGGTATCGCGGATGAGATTGCTGCGCCGCATTACCAAGCTGTGGTGATGAGCCCCGAAAAACATCAAGCCTACGCAGTGCAATGGTTATTGATTGCGATTGCCTGCCTTGTTATTGCTGTATTTGCTTTTAAAAAGAAGGAATTACAATGAAAAACAATCCGTTATTAATATTTATTGGCTGTTGTTTAGTGCCTTTAATACTGGCGTATTTGGCGTTAAAGCTTGAGTGGATACCTAGTGCATCGAGTAATAAAGGGGAATTTTTAACACAGGAAATAAAACTACAAGATTGGAAAAAAACGGAGCATAAACAATGGACTATTGCTTTAAATCACCCAGCACAATGCCAACAAGCTTGTGCACAGCAGTTACAAGCACTAGAGAACCTCTACATCGCTCTTGGTAAAAATCAAGGTAAAGTCGATGTAGCCATCCTTGGCCAGACACAGCAAAAAGAGCTGCCATGGCGTCAGTTACCTGAGGTTGATGTACTGCAACCAGCTAGTTTATATCTAATTGATCATATGGGCTTAGTGGTCTTGCAGTATCCCTACCATAGTGAGCCACAGCAAAACCGTTTGACTCAAAAAGGACTGTTAAAAGATTTAAAAAAATTACTTAACTATTCGCGTTCTAGCTAAATTAAGGAGTGCCAATTATGTATAAAAACTATAAACATTTGGTATTAGCCACTTTTATGTTATCGATCTTAGTTGTTGGCTTAGGGGCTTATACGCGCTTGAGTGATGCCGGATTGGGTTGTCCGGATTGGCCCGGTTGCTATGGCTTTTTAACGGTACCCAAGCATGAGGCTGATTTAGCCCATGTAGAGCAAACCTACCCTGATATGATGTTCGAAACCGCTAAAGCGTGGAAAGAAATGATCCATCGCTATTTTGCCGGCACGTTAGGTTTACTTATTTTAGCGTTATTTATATTGGCTTTATTAAAACGTCAATATCCAACCACGCCAATTAAATTACCCTTACTATTACTAATACTGGTGGTGTTCCAAGCGGCTTTAGGGATGTGGACCGTCACCATGAATTTACAGCCGCTGATTGTATTGGGGCACTTATTAGGTGGATTTAGTATTTTATCATTGGTTACATTATTGTATTTACGGCTAACGGCAAAACCAATTTTTGGCGGCGACGCCCCAGCTCGGCGTTACTTTAAACTTAGTCTAGTCGCATTAGTGGTATTGGTATTGCAAATAGCGCTAGGCGGTTGGCTTGCTGCTAATTATGCGGCGCCGCACTGCAATGGCTTGCCATTGTGTAGTTACGGACAGCCGTTTTCATTGAGTAGCGTATTTCAGTTGCCATTAGAGCAAAGTACTTATGAATATGGTGTACTTTCACAGCAGGCTAGGATGTCGATCCATTTATTACATCGAATGTGGGCGTTAGTTACCTGTGTAGTATTAGCGCTGATCATGTGGCGCATTTATAGCCGTGCTGTGTCGAGAAAAATAAAGCATTGTACAGTCTCCGTATTGGTCGCGTTGCTGTGTCAAATTTGTTTGGGCTTGGCGGTTGTGCACTGGCATTTCCCGCTCGGCGTTGCGCTGGCACATAATTTAATGGCTGCCATACTATTGTTAACAGTCGTTCGTTTATGTTTTTACTTAAAAGCACGTACATAGGGACAGTTATGACACCATTAATAGCAATAACAAAGTTAGCACCTAGCCAAATTAGCGGCTTAATAAATGATTATTTAGCGATCAGTAAATTTAAAGTAGTCGCGATGTTGGTATTAACAGCATGGGTTGGTTTAGCGCTGGCACCCGATGTTGGTCGTGGTATTGGCGTACAGTTTATTAGTTTACTGGGGATTGGCTTGTTATCCGCTGCAGCTGCGGTGATCAATCATGTAGTTGATAGCGAAATAGATAGTAAAATGGCACGTACACGCCATCGGCCAGTTGCTAAGGGGCGGTTATCTAAACTGCATGCTTTAAGTTTTGCCGCTGTTATTGGGGTGAGTGGTTTCATTATGTTGATGATCTGGGCTAATACTTTAACCGCTGTATTAACCTTATTTGCGTTAGTTGGTTATGCGTTTATTTATACCTCCTTTTTAAAGCGTGCAACGCCACAAAATATTGTTATAGGAGGACTCGCAGGGGCCATGCCGCCGTTGTTAGGGTGGGTATCAGAAACCGGGCACATGGCAGCTGCTCCTTGGTTATTGGTGATGATCATATTTACTTGGACTCCGCCGCATTTTTGGGCGTTGGCAATTGCTCGCAAAAGTGATTACGAACGCGCTAAGATCCCCATGTTGCCAGTCACTCATGGCATTGATTTTTGTAAAACCTGTGTAGTTGCATACTCTATTTTATTGGCTTTGGTATGTGTATTGCCTTATTTAATTGGTATGTCGGGGCTCATTTATTTAATTGCTGCGACATTACTTAATGGGATTTTCATCTATAAAGCGGTAAAACTAAAAATAGCGGGGAATGACGATACAGCAATGGATTTATTCCGTTTTTCAATTATTCATTTAATGATACTCTTTGTCGCCTTATTTATAGATAAATGGTTCGTTATATGAATAGCTTAGCAGTTAAGCGTGGGGCGAGAGTGTGGTTGGCGTTAAGTTTATTGCTGTTAACAGCTTGTAGTGACAGCGCTATGCCTGACGTTGAAGCTTTGGTATATGAACAAGCCAAACCTTTGAGTGATTTTACTTTACAAGATCAAAATGCTCAGCCAGTAACTAAGCAAACATTGCAAGGTCAATGGAATTTAGTGTTTTTAGGTTATACCAGTTGCCCAGATATTTGCCCTCTGACATTAGCTAAACTCAATGGCGTTTATAAAGCGTTGAAAGATGAATACCCATTGCAAATTTGGTTTTTAGCGGTCGATCCAAAACGCGATACAGTCGCTAAACGCAAAGCCTACATTGATTATTTTAATCCTGATTTTTTAGCGGTCTCAGGGGAACATAAAGATCTATTTCCACTAGTTAGAGAGTTAGGTTTGATTTACGCAATTAGTAATAGTGATGAGCAAGAATATGCCGTTGACCATAGTGCTTCAATTGCGATGGTTGATCCTCAAGGGGCGGTAAGGGCCATATTTAAACCTGAATTTAAACAGGGCAGTGTGCCATTAATTAATGCTAAATTATTAATAACTGAGTTTAAACAGATTGCGGATCATTATTAATAGAATAAGTATATTTTAATTATTTTCGAGGAGCGTTTAGCTCCTTTTTTGTTTTTCTTTTATCCCCCCTGTAAATAATTTCACTCTTTTTTCAACGCATTTATGGCATTTTTACTAACTCAGTCTAAGCTTTTGTTATGAATTGGTTAAACATGGAAAGTGCGAACAATATGATGAAGCTTCCCGCTGAACTAGCAATCACCCAAGTTGAAAACTTACACCAAGATTTATTACAAGAATTACACCGCAATGATGATGTTTGTTTAGACATAAGTGAAGTTGTACGCGTAGATACTGCCTCGATTCAACTATTGTGTGCTCTGCAAAAGCACTTGCTGTGCGTACATCACAAAATTATTTGGGTTGGGCAAAGTGAGCCTTTAAAAAATGCCATTAATCGCTTAGGCCTGAGTGAATATCTAATACTAGAAAATGCAGATTAAGGAGTTCATATGAAAAGAATTTTAGCCGTGGATGATTCGGCATCGATGCGTCAAATGGTGAGTTTTACACTGAAAAAGGCGGGTTTTGATGTCACTGAGGCAAAGGACGGAAGTGAAGCACTTAGCATCGCAAAACAACAAGGTTTTGATGCTGTGATTTCCGATGTCAACATGCCAGTGATGGATGGTATTACTTTGATCAGGGAGTTACGCACCTTACCAAACTATAAATTTACGCCATTGCTAATGCTAACAACAGAATCAGGAATGGACAAAAAAGTAGAAGGGAAAGCTGCTGGTGCAACAGGCTGGATAGTTAAACCTTTTAATCCTGAACAGTTATTAGCGGTTTTAAAAAAAGTAATTCGCTAATCTAGGGGATGGGGTATGAGTATAGATTTAAGTCAATTTTTTGAAGTCTTCTTTGAGGAAAGTTTTGAAGGCTTAGATGCGATGGAAGCTGAGTTATTAAACTTGGTACCTGGCGAAGAAGATTTAGAAACAATCAATACCATTTTTCGTGCTGCGCATTCTATCAAAGGCGGCAGTGGTACATTTGGTTTTAACTCTGTGTCTGACTTTACTCATGTGCTAGAAACCCTATTAGATCAAATTCGTGAGGGGAAACGAGAGCTTACCGCAGAGCATGTTAACCTATTACTTAAATCTGTTGATTGCTTGCGGGAGTTACTTCGTGGCTTACAAGCAGAGCAAGAACCTAATTTAGACGAAGCTATTGCACTGAGAATTAAGTTTGAACAGATTTTAGGGGTAGATCAAGGCGAAAAAAATAAACTGGAAGTCACTGCTAGCCCCGCTCAACTTGCGCTAAACACCTATCAGATTGATTTTAAACCATATCATCATTTATTTAAAACAGGCAATGAGCCACTGTATATGATCAGTGAGTTGGCTGAATTGGGCGATTTAGAGACTCAAGCTTTCAATAATGAGATCCCTGACATTGCTGATTTAAGTCCCGATGATTGTTTTTTATCTTGGCGATTCTTTTTAAACACAGCAAAAGATGAGAGTGCGATTCGAGAAATATTTGAGTGGGTTGAAGATGATGCTGATATTACCATCGCGTTGTGCGGAGGGTTATTTGCTGATGTTTTTGCTGCTGATGCTGATGTTGATGATGATGATGATCCGCAAATTACAACACCTGATGTAATTGAGGAAAACCCTAATTCAACTTCAGCCCCTGCAGTTGTCAATGTTGCTGCGGTTAAACCAATAAAAAAAGGCACTGCGGTCAAAGCAAGCACTCCAGCTGCAGAATCTACTTCAATCAGAGTAGGCATAGATAAAGTTGATTCATTGATCAATATGGTTGGAGAGCTGGTTATCACTCAAGCCATGTTGAGCCAAATTGGTCAACAAGAGATCACCGAAGCGACTATCGCCTCTTTGCAGGAAGGTTTAGCGCAATTGGCTCATAATACTCGTGATTTACAAGAAAATGTAATGCGTATCCGAATGCTGCCAATCAGCTTTGTATTTAGTCGTTTTCCGCGTTTAGTACGAGATATTTCGCAAAAGCTAAATAAGCAAGTTGAGCTAAAACTGTTAGGTGAACAGACCGAGCTTGATAAAACTGTAATGGAAAAAATATCAGATCCTATGGTGCATTTAGTGCGAAATTCGCTGGATCATGGTCTAGAAACTGTTGAACAGCGTCTTGCTGCAGGTAAAGACCCAGTCGGTACAGTCACACTTAATGCATTTCACCAAGGTGGCAATATTGTTATAGAGATCATGGATGACGGACAAGGCCTTAATACTGTAAAGATTAAACAAAAAGCGGTTGCTAATGGGCTAGTAAGTGAAGCTGATGAGTTGGATGATGATGAAATTAATGAACTCATTTTTATGCCCGGTTTTTCAACCGCGGATGAGGTAAGCGACATATCCGGACGTGGGGTAGGTATGGATGTGGTCAGGCGTAATATCCAATCACTCAATGGCTCGGTTGAAGTTTCATCTGCTGCAGGTGTTGGGTCTACCTTCACTATTCGCTTGCCACTTACGCTGGCTATTTTAGATGGTCAGTTAGTGAGGGTTGCAAAGCACACCTATATTATTCCATTAATTTCTATTGTTGAATCATTACAAATAGATATCAGCAAAGTCAGCCGAGTGGGTAAAGACCTAGATGTACTTAGACTGCGTGATGAATACATTCCTATCTTGCGTTTATACAGTATTTTTAATCATCAAGGTGCGATAGAAACGCTTGATAAAACCTTGTTAGTGGTGGTTGAAAGCGATAACCAAAAAATTGGTTTGTTAGTTGACGATTTATTGTCACAGCAACAAGTAGTGATTAAAAGTTTAGAAGCTAATTACCAAAAAGTAGATGGCGTGTCAGGTGCCACTATATTAGGGGATGGTCGGGTTTCGTTGATTGTCGATATCAGCGGCTTAATTAAATTATCAGGATTAAGAAAACCCGGTAGCCAAGAATTGATTATTGAATCGCAAGCCAACTTGGAGGCTTCATGATCTCTGCGCACAGCGAATTAGATAACAAAATAATGCTTGAACAGGCCCAAGGAGTTAAGCAGTTTTTAACCTTTATTATGGCTGATGAAGAATACGGTGTTGATATTTTAACTGTTCAAGAAATTCGCAGTTGGGAGGAGATCACCGAGATCCCGAATGCCCCAGATTATGTAAAAGGGGTGATTAATCTACGTGGCACCATAGTACCTATTTTAGATCTTAGATTACGGTTTGGCTTAGCGACGATTGACTATGGACCGTTAACAGTGGTGATCGTAGTGAAAGTAATTTTTGAGCAAAATAGCAAGATTATGGGAATGGTAGTCGATGCCGTATCTGATGTTTACAGTATTGTAGAGCAAGATGCGAAGACGGTGCCTAACTTTAGCGGCTCAGAGAATGCTGAATTTATCGCAGGGTTAGTGAATGTCGGTGAGAAGATGGTCGCGTTATTGGACCTGCAAAAAACAATGGATATTTAGCCAAATACTAAATATAGCAAATGGTGATCAACAAGAAGGTGATGGGCATGGGGTGGTTTAGTAATTCTAAAAAATCAAATAATGATTTAATCGTTACGGCATTAAATAAGTCACTTGCGGTGATTGAGTTTGAACCTAGCGGCATAATTATTACGGCGAATAATAACTTTTTAGATGTAATGGGTTACCCCTTAGAAGAAATTCAGGGCCAGCATCATTCAATGTTTGTATCTAAAAAAGAAGCTCAGAGCAGTGAATATAAAAGCTTTTGGCAAAGCTTGAAAGGCGGAGAGTTTATTGCTGATGAGTTTCAGCGGATCAGTAAAAGCGGCAAAGATGTGTGGATCCAAGCAACTTATAACCCCGTTAAGGATGAGCATGGAAATGTTATAAAAGTTGTGAAATTTGCCAGTGATATTACGGCGCAAAAGATGGTTGCTGTTGAAGCTGCGGGTCAAATTGCTGCTATTAGTAAATCTCAAGCGGTGATTGAGTTTGGTTTAGATGGCAGCGTGTTGACCGCGAATGACAACTTTTTGCAGACATTTGGTTATCAGTTAGAAGAAATAGTCGGGCGGCATCACCGTATATTTATTGAACCTGAGGTTGCTAAAAGTGAGCAATACCAACTGTTTTGGCAAAAATTAGGTCGTGGTGAATTTGACTCAGGTGAGTACTTACGTATCGCTAAAGATGGCAGTGAAGTATGGATCCAAGCATCTTATAACCCAATTTTTGATCTCAGTGGCAAACCTTATAAGGTGGTTAAATATGCGACAGACATCACAGCTCAAAAAGAATTAGAAAAAGAATCAAAAAGGGATGCTGATCTATCGAGCGCATTAACGATCTGCCAGGCGAGTGTGATGATGGCAGACAATGATTTACAGATAGTGTTTGCTAACAATCAATTAAAACAAATGTTCCAAGCCAGACAAGGTGAGCTGCAGAGTGTACTAGGTGATTTTTCCGTCAATAGTATAGTGGGCTCAAGTATTACGGCATTTTTTGAAAATACAGCACAACAGGTTCAGTTGTATACAAACTTGACCGACTCTATTGAGTCAAAACTAGAAATTGCATCGTTAATTTTTAATATTATTGCGACCCCTTGGTTTAATAAAGAAGGTAAGCGCTTAGGAACAATAATTGAGTGGCAAGATTTAACCGAAAGTATTAAAAAATCGACTGCTGAAAAACGTGCTGCTGAAGAGAATTTACGTGTACGAAGAGCGCTGGATCGGGTTGCCACAAACACCATGATTGCAAATACTAAAAACGATATTATATATATGAATGAAGCGGTGCAAAATATGATGCGCGCCGCAGAGCAAGATTTACGACGCGACTTACCTAATTTTGATTGTAGTCAGTTAATAGGGCAAAACATTGATGTATTTCATAAAAACCCAGCTCATCAACGCAATCTGTTAAGCAAGCTAACCGATACTTACAGTGCAGAGATACTTGTAGGTGGGCGCACCTTTGGCTTAGTTGCGAACCCTATTTTTTCCCCAGAAAATGAACGTATTGGCACTGTGGTGGAGTGGGAAGATCGAACAGCCGAAGTCGCAATAGAAAAAGAAATTGCTGACTTAGTCAGCTCTGCACGCAAAGGTAATCTAGACGCTCGTGTTACAGAGCAAGGTAAGGGCGGTTTCTTTTTACGCTTAGCTAAAGGTCTAAATGGTTTAATTGGTATTGTTGATGATGCTGTCACCGGTACTGCTAATATGCTTGATGCGATGGCCAATGGTGATTTATCAAAACGGATAGAGCAAGAGTATCAGGGGTCGTTTGAAAAACTCAAGCGTGATGCCAATACCACGGCTGATAAATTAACGGAAGTCATTAATCGTATTAATACCTCGGCAACCTTAGTGGCAAGTGGAGCAGAGGAAATATCTCAAGGCAACGCTGATCTAAGCCAGCGTACAGAAGAGCAGGCCTCATCGCTTGAAGAAACAGCATCTAGCATGGAGGAAATGACCAGTACAGTACGTCAAAATGCTGATAATGCAAAAGTGGTTAATGAATTAGCAGAAGAAACGCGCGACAAAGCGCAGCAAGGGGGCGAAGTTGTTAATCGCGCGGTGATCAGCATGTCGGCAATTAATGAGTCGAGTAAAAAAATTGCCGATATTATTAGCGTGATTGACGAAATAGCATTTCAAACTAATTTATTAGCTCTTAATGCCGCTGTTGAAGCTGCTAGAGCTGGTGAACAAGGGCGTGGCTTTGCTGTCGTTGCCGGCGAAGTGCGTAATCTAGCGCAGCGTTCCGCGGGGGCTGCAAAAGAAATTAAAGAGTTGATCAGAGATAGCGTTGGTAAAGTTGAAGATGGCACTTTATTAGTTAATGAATCAGGAGCCACTTTAAAAGAAATTGTTATTGCAGTACAAAAAGTAACTGAAATGATATCTGATATTGCAGCAGCATCCGAAGAGCAAAGTTCAGGTATTGAGCAAGTCAACAAAGCTATTTCGCAAATGGATGAAATGACCCAGCAAAATGCGGCCTTAGTTGAGCAAGCATCCGCGGCCAGCGAGTCAATGTCAGAGCAAGCGAATGATATGACCCGGTTACTGAACTTTTTTACTATAAGTCAGCAAGACGCTGTAATTAATACTGCATCAGTAACTCCTACTACCGCGCCACCACGTAGTAATAATATCCGTAGTAAAGCGCGAGGTAATAACTTTGCTAATTCAGCTGATGAATGGGAGGAATTTTAACGTTTTTTGCAATCGCATTACTAGTTAAGCCTCTGTACTTTGAAAAATCCAGAGTCTTAACTTTTAGCAATTTTGTTAATATTCAATCGCAGCTCAGTCACGCCTATTGCGAGTAATTGTAATGAAAGAGTTTTTACTAACCGACCATGATTTCAAGCAAATAGCTGCAATAGTTTATGACGCGTGTGGCATTGTATTAGGTGATCATAAACGAGAAATGGTCTATTCACGTCTTGCTCGTCGGCTCAGAGCATTGCAGCTGACAAATTTTAAACAGTATTTAGCTTATTTAGAGGCACATAAAGAGCAAGAATTTAGTGATTTTATCAATGCAATAACAACTAATCTGACTTCTTTTTTTCGTGAATCACATCATTTTGATTATTTGCAATCCCATGTAATACCCAAGTTATTAGTGACAAATAAAAGCACTCGGCGAGTTCGGATATGGTCTGCAGGTTGTTCAACTGGGGAAGAACCCTATTCTTTAGCTATGACCTTACATGGGTTATTTCCAGCCGATTGGGATGTGAAAATTTTAGCCACTGATTTGGATTCAAATGTATTAGCTAAAGCACAATCAGGTACCTACACTGCGGCTAATGTGAATGGACTTGAACAACATCAATTACAGCGCTGGTTTTTAAAAACTAAAGATGGTGAGTTATTCAAAGTTAAACCTGAATTACAGCAAAAAATTCATTTTAAGCGGTTGAATTTATTACAAGACTGGCCAATGAAAGGGCCTTTTGACGTGATCTTTTGTCGTAATGTGGTGATTTATTTTGATAAAGAAACAAAAGATCAGTTATTCCACCGTTATTGTCATATTTTAGCTGAACATGGGTACCTATTATTAGGTCATTCTGAAACCATGGGAAAGGAGCATAGTGAGTTTAAAAACTTAGGTAAAACTATGTATCAGAAGGTGATTTATGGATAGTCATTTTAAGCCAGTATTACATGGGTTTGAGCATATTAAGCGGTTTTGGGACTCAGGTCAGCGGCAAGTTATTGTTAAAGTATTGCCCGGTGAGTTTTACGTGTCAAAAAACGATGAGGTGATTTCCACTGTGCTAGGTTCATGTATTGCTGCTTGCATTTATGATGACAAGCTTGGTGTGGGTGGCATGAATCACTTTATGTTACCGATTGAAAAAGGCGCAGAGCCAACTAGTGCGCATAACTTAAATTGTCGTTATGGTAACTGGGCGATGGAGTTTTTAATTAATGAAGTACTTAAAAATGGCGCCTCTAGGCAAAATCTAAAAATAAAACTGTTTGGCGGCGGTAAAATTATTCGCTCGATGACAGATATTGGTCTTGGTAATATTCGCTTTGCTTACTCTTATGTGCAAGAAGAAGGGCTAGAATTAGTGTCTCATGATGTGGGGGGGCCTTGGCCGCGTAAGGTCAATTTTAACCCTCAAACAGGCAAAGCACAGGTTAAAAAATTGCGCGACATGCACACTGATGTGATTGAAAAACGCGAAGTCCGTTATTTACACGATATTGAAGAACAAGATTCTAAAACCGATATTGAGTTATTTTAAGGGGTAAAAAATGGTCAAGGTGTTAGTGATTGATGACTCGCCATTGATTCGACGAGTATTGACGGAGGTACTACACCAGGCTGATGATATTCAGGTCGTAGGGTGTGCAGAAGACCCTTATCAAGCACGAGAAATGATTAAGCAACTTAATCCCGATGTGCTGACTTTAGATATTGAAATGCCGAAAATGGATGGCATTAGTTTTTTGAAAAACCTAATGCGTCTACGGCCTATGCCTGTGGTAATGATATCAACGCTCACCCAAAAAGGTTCACCGATAACTTTGGAGGCGCTGGAATTAGGGGCAGTTGATTTTATAGCTAAGCCGACAGTCAATGTATCTGAGCAATTAAGCCAGTATGCTAAATTAGTGCAACAAAAGGTCCGTACGGCAGCAGCGGCACGAGTACGGCCTTTTAAATTAAGCCAAGTACAACCTATCGAAACGTTAAGTAATGCACAGTTTAGTATCAATAAGGTTTTGGCGATTGGAGCTTCAACAGGAGGAACAGAGGCGATTAAAGAGGTGCTAATAAGAATGCCAGAAAATTGCCCTCCGATCGTTATCACGCAGCATATTCCACCTGTGTTTAGCAGTTCATTTGCTTTGCGCATGGATAGGACATGTACTATTAATGTCAAAGAGGCGCAGCAAGGCGATAAGTTAAAAGCTGGCTGGGCGTTTATCGCCCCGGGTGGTCAACACTTAAGCGTTATACAGCAAGGAGGCAGCTTATATTGTCAGCTTGATGAGAGCGAGCCGGTTAACCGTCATCGTCCTGCGGTTGATGTATTGTTTAACTCGCTGGTTAAAGTTTGCCCTAAAAATACCATCGCAGCTTTATTAACGGGTATGGGGAGCGATGGTGCGCAAGGTTTACTGGCGCTAAAACAGCATGGTGCTTATACCGTAGCGCAAGATGAACTATCGTCAGTGGTATGGGGCATGCCTAAAGCCGCTGTAGAGATCGGAGCAGCTTTAGCGGTGGTCTCGCTTGATAAAGTGACGCAGCATCTACTAAACCAAGCAATGAAAAAGTAGTCATCTTATAAACTTGAGCTGATTATCCCGGGCTCAGGTTGATAATTATCAAGGGATTATATTTTTACTGCACAATTACCCACGGTTGTGAAAACCAATAATAGCTATTTTTATGAGCAATTGATGGTGCTGTGCAGTTAAATCGTGATCGCCCTTGAGCTAAATTTTTCGGTGAATTTATGGTCACAGTATCAGCTGCTGACCAGTCTAGTTTTGCCTGACCGATGCCCGATACATAACAAGCTAGCTGACTTTTATGAAAGTCTCCCATATTAAATTTAATGCTGATCTGAGGTGGATTTTGGCTGGTCACGCTATCAATATAAGTAAGCTCTTGGATTGAAAATGCGCGAGAGTTTAGTTTGGTCACTAGCGTATCAAGCTTGCTATAAAACCCAGAAGCCGGAAAGCGTGGTAAACGGCTAAAATCAGAATCTTTGTTGATGGCACCAGAGTGTTGGCCAATACCAATAAAGCCCAACTCTTTCACTAAACTTTGTAATTGGTTATTAAACTCGCCATATGGATATGCTAAGTATTTATAGTCATGGCCAATTTCTTCTTTGATCCGTTGTTGTGATGACAAAATATCTTGCTTAATACGCGCCTGCCATTGTTGGGGTGTTTCATCGGCTAATTTACGATGTAGGTAATCATGTTGTGCGCTGTGATTGCTGATCAGAGCACCTTTTTTGGCAAGTTCTCTGAGTTTATTCCAGCCCATTACATAGCCTTTACCTTCATCAATCAATTTTGGATTAACGAAAATCGTATAGGGGTAAGCAAACTTTTCTAATATCGGCGCTGCTTGTTCATAATTATTGTTGTAACCATCATCAAAGGTAATAGCGACGGTTTTATCTGGTAAACTTTGGCCTTGTTGTAAAGCAGATAGTAATTCATTCAGTGGCACTACGTTAAAGTCATGCTGTTTTAGATAGTTTAAATGCTCAGTGAAGGTTTCTGCACTGACACTGGTGACTGCTGGCAGGGTCTCACTGACATGGTGATACTGTAAAATAACTGCGCTGTGAGCAGGTAAAGATAGACAAAAGAGGATCGATAGCAGACTGTGAAAAAATTTCTTAATCGTCATAAAGCACACCATAAAAGCTTGCTGTTGTTAGCTGGTCCAATGATATTATCAAATATAACCGTGCCACTGTTAGGAATAGTTGATACTGCAGTAATAGGGCATCTTGGTAGTGCTCATTTTCTTGCCGGAATTGCCTTGGGCGCCACGGTAATTTCATTGCTATTTTGGTTGGCGGGCTTTTTACGCATGAGTACCACAGGGCTGGTTGCGCAAGCTTATGGCAAGAAAGATTATCCTCAATTAGCCGGATTATTAAAGCGCAGTTTAGTATTAGCGCTTATCGTGGCATTTTCTTTAATTGCTTTATCGCCACTTATTAAAAATGCCATAGCTTACCTTTCTGGTTCCAGTGCGCAGGTGCTCGCACAAGCTTATAGTTATTTTGAAATTCGTATTTTTAGTGCACCAGCGGCATTATGTAACTTGGTATTATTAGCTTGGATGTTAGGGATTCATTACGGTAAAGGGCCTTTTTATTTATTACTAGTTACTAATATCACCAACATTGTTTTAGATATTTATTTTGTTGTGTACTTAGATTGGCAAGTCGCCGGAGCTGCTTGGGCATCGTTGATTGCCGATTATACCGCGCTATTATTTGCATTATTCTTGGTTTTTAGGTTGGCGAAAAAAATGACTGTGCCGCTATTTTTAGGTGGGTGGTTTAGCCGAGATAAAATGTGGGCGTTATTAAGTCTTAACCGTGATATTTTTATTCGCTCCTTAATTTTACAACTGTGTTTTAGCTTTATGACCTTCTATGGTGCACGCATTGGCGAGGTAACGCTTGCGGTAAATGCTGTATTACTGAACTTTTTAATGCTAGTGAGCTTTGCTCTTGATGGTATTGCCTATGCAAGTGAAGCAAAAGTTGGCCAAGCAAAAGGTCAACATAGCGTACGGCGTATAAACTTATGGGTAAAAATAAGCGTATTTTGGGGAATGCTATTTGCTTTTTGTTATAGCGTGTTTTTTGCATTGTTTGGTTCGCAAATTATTACCTTATTAACAGATATTCCTGAAGTGATCAAAGCCGCCAATGAATACTTACCATGGTTGATTTTTATGCCATTAGCGGCAATGAGTTGCTTTTTGTTTGATGGTATTTTTGTTGGCCTAACCAGAGCTCAAGATATGCGAAATACCATGCTAATTTCAGCATTAGTTGGATTCTTTGGCGTGTTTTGGGTGTTTAATGCTTGGCAAAATCATGCGCTTTGGTTAGCAATGACCTGCTTTATGCTACTGCGTGGCATTACATTGGTCGTACGTTATAAGCAGTTGCAAACAGCGCAGCAGTTACTGAATTAATAGAAATAGCAATAAATCTAAAGTTCACTTATAACTTTGGATTTATTGTGCTAAAACGGCGTCGTTAAGCACTGTTTATTTTAACTTCGATTCGCATCTTGGGATGGCTTGGATATATGACTGAACTTTATCATTGGTTTGATTTAATTGGCATCGCCGTATTTGCCATGTCAGGCACTTTAATTGCCTATGATAAAAAAATGGATGGCTTTGGAGTCGTGGTACTGGCGACGGTCACCGCGATAGGTGGTGGCACAATTCGAGATTTGATTTTAGATGTTCCGGTATTTTGGTTACACGACCAAAGTTATTTTATCGCGATATTTGCATCTGTCTTTGTTACCACGCGATTGATCAATAAGCAAAAATCAATTCCTTTATATCATTTACAAGTTGCAGATGCGTTTGGTTTAGCGTTCTTTGCTGTAATGGGGGCGCAAAAAGCATTGCTCGCGGGGATGCCAGCTACAACCGCAATTATTATGGGGGTGATCACCGGTTGCTTTGGCGGAGTAACGCGAGATGTGTTGGCAGGCAATATTCCTATGCTATTAAAAGGTGAGCTATATGCAATTACTTGTATTGCTGGTGGTATTGTTTATACCCAAGCAATTGTATTGAACATTGAAACAGAGATAGCGATGGTGTTAGCGATGTTAACCACCTTGCTGTTACGCCTTGCA
Organism: Pseudoalteromonas sp. SG41-1; assembly: GCF_014164575.1. Lineage (NCBI taxonomy): Bacteria > Pseudomonadati > Pseudomonadota > Gammaproteobacteria > Alteromonadales > Pseudoalteromonadaceae > Pseudoalteromonas > Pseudoalteromonas sp. SG41-1. The sequence continues at coordinate 2,617 of NZ_JACJFL010000021.1, read as the reverse complement.
GCAATGAAATGGCAACTAACACTACATATTTTTAAATATCCTGACTAGACTGTAAAGAACAGAACGTTACAGGGACAAAGGATGTCATTAGCTCGAATTTATTCTCGTGCCCAAGTGGGCATTCAAGCACCTGAAGTGATCGTTGAGGTGCATCTAGGTAATGGTTTACCAGCATTTCATATTGTAGGTTTGCCCGAAGCCTCAGTAAAAGAAGCCAAAGATCGTGTACGCAGCGCATTAGAAAACTCTAAATTTGGTTTTCCAGACCAACGCATTACAGTCAATTTAGCACCTGCTGATTTACCCAAAGAGGGGGGGCGTTTTGATTTAGCGATTGCGGTTGGTATTCTCATCGCTTCAGAGCAAATTGTTTGCACTGATATTGAACGCTATGAATTTTATGGTGAGCTGGCACTGAATGGCGAAGTGCGTGGCGTGAATGCAATACTCCCATCAGTTTTAGCAGCTAAAGCACAAGGGCGTTGTTGTTTTTTACCTTTAGTAAATGACAGTTTAGCGAGTTTAGTAAATGGCGTTGAGCGCAAAGCGGTCTCTTCTATCCAAGAAGTATGGAGTGATTTACTCAATCAGCAGCCTTTACCTCTTAATATTAGCTACCCAGAACAGCAACATAGCGGTGTTGAATTCTTAATTGATTTAAGTGATGTAAAAGGCCAGCCCGGCGCGAAAAGAGTGTTAGAAATCGCTGCGGCGGGTGGCCATAATTTACTTTTTTTGGGGCCACCTGGTACGGGTAAGTCAATGCTCGCGCAACGTATGCCGACTATTATGCCGGGCATGTCCGATGATGAGGCACTTTCCACTGCAGCGTTGTATTCAATTATTGGTCAAAGTGTCGATCTAACTAACTGGCGCAAGCGACCATTTCGTAATCCTCATCACACATGCTCCGCTGTGGCGCTAGTCGGAGGCTCTTCAAACCCAAAACCAGGGGAGATTTCACTGGCACATAATGGCGTATTATTTCTTGACGAACTACCTGAGTTTGAACGTAAGGTGCTTGACTCATTACGCGAGCCAATGGAGACAGGCACTGTAACGATTTCAAGAGCGGCAAGGCAAATGGAGTTTCCTGCACAGTTTCAATTAATTGCGGCTCTTAATCCAAGTCCTACGGGTTGTCATAATGATAAGCGCGCAACTCCGGATCAAGTTATGCGTTATTTATCGCGGGTATCAGGACCATTTATTGACCGTATTGATTTACAAATAGAGCTACCACGTTTAAGCAGTGCGCAATTGCAAAGCACTCAAGAAGAACAAAGTAGTGCGACTGTGCGCACGCGGGTCGAGGCGGCATATAATCTGCAATTGCGTCGCCAAGGTAAAGTCAATGCGCGACTTAATAATAAAGAAATGAGTGTGCATTGTGCGCTTGCAGCGCCGGAGTTACAGTTTTTAGCTAAAGCCAGTGAAAAGCTATCATTATCGCCACGCTCTTATCATCGAGTGATCAAAGTAGCGCGAACAATTAGTGATCTAAAAGGGCAAGATAATATTAGTTTAGATGAACTAAAAGAGGCACTCAATTATCGTGCATTTGAACGTTTGTTATCACAATTAACCCAGTATTAGTGGTTAGATTGCATTAAATTGACAGCATGTAGCCTTTACCGCGTACCGTAACGATGCGTTTTTGGTCTTTTTCATCGCTCAGTTTTTTACGTAAGCGGCCAATTAAAACATCAACAGTTCTGTCATTTGGACTCCAATCTGGCTGGCCAATTTCTTCTGATATTTTTTCACGAGACGTTGCTTTTCCTGCGTTTGAGATCAAACAAATTAACACTTTATGTTCCGCTTCAGTGAGCCTAGATTCAATGCCATTAGCAGTGATTAAAGTACGGTTGTCTGGATGCAGTTTGAAGTCAGCATATTCAATGAATTCTTCGCTTTCATCGCTACTGTTATTATTGCTTTTCAAGCGCTTATAAAGTGCTCTTATACGTAGTTCAAGCTCTAATAAATCAACTGGTTTACAAATATAGTCATCAGCGCCTTGGGCAAGTCCGGCAATACGATCGGCTTGAGAATCTCTGCTTGAAAGCATGATCACACCAATGTCTGTGAGGGTGTTGAGTTCTTTTGCTAAATGTAAGCCATCACGTTTAGGTAATACTATGTCAATAATTGCTAATGATATGGCATCATGATTATTAGCGCGAGATTGCACTATTGCTAAGGCATCAGCGCCAGTTGCATCATTCTCAATGCAAAATTCAGTCTCTGCAAAATGATTGAATATACGTTTTACTAATAGTTCGTCATCTTCAACCAATAAAACATGAATAGTCATAGTATCTTAATTACCTTTAATGATGCCTCTATGTTATCACTCATTCGTAAAAGGTGAGAAGGGCGATTTTTAGTATTTATGCACTATTTAGGTGATTATTTAATTATTATCAACAGGTAAACATACTAGGTTTACCTGTTGAACAGAATAAAAGCTACTTTTCAGGGTATAAGTACAGGGCAAGATCACGAACTTTACCTTGACTTAAAAGTATGATCTTATACTCCTTTTTAAGGAGCTCCCATGCCTGATATTCAACTATTTAAATATTTCGAATCAATTGCCGACCCTCGCCAGCAG
>NZ_JACJFL010000020.1:0-70006 GCF_014164575.1 Pseudoalteromonas sp. SG41-1 | reverse complement strand
AGCATGTAACCGCTGATCGGTGCGGTGATCAATAAGAAAATTGAGATCAATAATTCTTTGACACTAACGCCATCTTGCGTGTTACTAAAAAATACCATCGCGGCGATTAGCATTCCAGCCATGCCAAGGGTTGTTGCTTTTGTAGGACCATGCAGGCGCATAAAAAAGTCCGGCATTTTGATAAGGCCTATCGAGCCTATTAATATAAATGCACCACCGATTAATAATAATATAGAAACTATCCATTCACTGATCATGTTATTACCCTTTATTCGATGATGTCGCCACGTAACAAGTACTTACATACCGCTACTGTACTTACAAAGCCAAGCATCGCGATTAACAGTGCAGCTTCAAAATACAACCCTGTGCCCATACTCATACCGTATAAAATAATTAACGCTATGGTATTAATATACATAGTATCTAGCGCTAAAATGCGGTCAGGTACCGAAGGGCCTACCACCAAACGCCATAAGTTAAGCAGTAACGATAAACCAATCATTGCAAAAACAATTAAAAAGACCGTTTCTAACATTGAAATATCTCCTTAAGAGGTGCTTCGTAACGTTGTTTAATGGTGTCGATCAATGCTTGTTCGTCATCTAAATCTAATACATGAATAAGCAAATAACGCTGCGTTGGTTGCTCACCCTCAGCGAGAGATTCAGGTATCGGATATACCTCTGCACTTACGGTGCCCGGTGTGAGCGATACTGTGCTTGCCAAAATAGTTATAGGCATAGCATGGCTGAGCTCTATTGGTACTTTTACAAACGCGGGACGCAGTTTTTTAACTGGCCCAAGAATAAGCAATGCGACTTGCATATTGGCGGTAATAATGTCGTACATCACGATAATTAACTGCTTTAGCGCTAAACCGGGCTTAATAATAAGCGGTTGCGGTTCGCGAAATGGAAAACTGACTAAAGGAATTAAAATAGCGAATATCACAGCCAACACTATATGACCTGCCGATACGCTGTTATTAAGTAGCAGCCATACGACAAACAATAATGCACTGCGAAAAGGTGTTGGTAACCAACGAAAACGTGATTCTAAACGCATTATAAGCCCCCTCCAAGTACCGTATTGATACCACCGGTAATATCATGCAATTGCGTAGCAGCAGCAATCATATATTCACTTACTGCGCCGCCAAAGATCACTAACAAAGGCGAACAAACTAATAAAGCAATTATTGCCGTGATCTGCAATGGATGCGCTTTTACTCCTTCAGTCGGTTCACAGTCTTGGTGTTTGCGTTCCCAAAACAAGGTAGTACCCGCTCGAGATAATGCGACCAATAATGCAAAGCTGGCAAGCAAGTAAACAGGCCAAAATAGCAATGCTTTTTCGCTATCTAAGGTGGTTTTTAAAATCCACACTTTACCAATAAACCCTGACAGTGGTGGCATGCCGACTACAGCTAAAGCAGCAATAATAAAGCACGTGCCTAATAAGTATGGTTGCGCTACGCCGCGTCCTGGCGCAAAACGATCCGCAACTTTACCACGCTGATGAGCAATCAGGTCGGCCACTAAAAATAAGGCCGCGCACACTAAGGTTGAATGCACTAAGTAATACAACAGCGCCGCTGTGGCATTAATGTTTTGTAATGCGACTAAGGCGACTAACGTCCCCACCGATACAATCACTAAATTAGCAGTGAGCTTACGTAAATCTTGCGCGGCAACAACACCAATGGAGCCAACTATAATAGTTGCAACGGCCAAGCCCCACAACCATGGTTGTGCCATGTGTGCAAGTTGTCCTGCTTCATCACCAAAGATAACGGTATAGACACGCAGCATTGCGTATACACCCACTTTAGTCATAATTGCGAATAATGCTGCCACCACAGGCATTGCACTAGCGTAAGTATTGGGTAACCATAAGTGCAGTGGTAACAATGCGCCTTTTAGCGCAAAAACAACCAGCAGTAATAACCCACCAATTTTTGCAAGGTAGACGTCATCGCCCTGTAACTGCGACACTTTTTGTGCCATATCGGCAATATTCAAGGTGCCTAATACACCATATAAAATACCCAGTGCAATCAAAAACACACTCGATCCAATCAGGTTTAAACTCACGTATTGAATGGCTGATCGCGTTTTGTGTTTATCACCGTCATGCATTAGTAATGAGTAGGAAGCAATTAACAGCACTTCAAAAAATACAAACAGGTTGAATAAATCCCCTGTTAAAAACGCACCGTTAACACCCAGTACTAAAAAGTGTACTAAAGGATGAAAAAAGCCCCCTTTTTCATCATCTCCCATACAGCTGTAAACAGTAACAGCCAAACCTAGAAATGACGTTAGTAACACCAGTAGGACTGACACTAAATCAGCAACCAGCACGATCCCAAATGGGGCTTGCCAGCCGCCGATGGCATACACAATAATGCCTGACTGGAAAACTTGCCATAATAATAGCGCACTGACGAAAGTGTTTAATAATGCCATGACTACAGAGGCAACACGACGAATAGGAATACTTTTCCCACAGGGAGGTAACAGTAAAATAATGCCGGCAAGCATAGGTAATAAAATTGGCCAAGAAGCTAGATGCTGGATCATTTGTGCTCCTTGTGTTCAATTTTACCTAAGTGACCATCTACATGATCATTGCCTAAATCAGCACGACCACGAATTGCCAAAATCACGACAAAGGCGGTCATTGCAAAACCAATTACAATAGCTGTCAGTACCAACGCTTGCGGCAGCGGATCGGCATAGTCAGTGCCTGTACCAAGCACGACGGCTTTATTAATAGTTAAGCGCCCCGCAGAGAATAAAAATAAGTTCACTGCGTATGACAGCATCGTTAACCCTAATACTACCGGAAAAGTCCGTGCTCTTAGGATCAAGTACACCCCACAAGTCACCAGTACACCAACGCATGATGCGTATAACAGTTCCATTAAATATTTACCTCTTTCTTAGGTGTATCTGCGGTTAACTTACCTAGGCTTGCGAGTATCATTAAGGTCGCGCCGACTACGGTCATGTAAACACCTAAATCAAATACGATGGCACTGGCCAGTTCTACTTTGCCGATAAATGGCACATCAAAATATTCAAACCAAGTGGTTAGAAACGGTCGTCCAAATGCCCAACTTCCTAGCCCTGTTAACATTGCAATGGCGATACCCGAGGCAATGATCTTTCGATAGTTCACATCAAAGCGCTCAGAGATCCAAATTGAACCATGAGCCATATACTGCAAAATAAAGGCAATTGCAGTGACTAACCCGGCAATAAAGCCCCCACCAGGTAAGTTATGACCGCGCAAAAAGATATACGCAGAGACTAATAACGCCAATGGCAATAAACTTTGTGAAATACTGGCTAATAACAGAGGATGACGTTCTCGCGCCCAAGGGCGACCTTCACTGTCGCTGGCTGGCATAAACAATGGTAAATTAGTTAATACTTTATAAATACCTAACGCTGCAATCCCCAGTACCGTGATTTCCCCTAGGGTATCAAAGCCCCTGAAATCAACCAAAATAACGTTTACGACATTGGTACCGCCTCCGCCAGTTTTTGCATTGGCGATAAAGAAATCTGAAATTGACTCAAGCGGACGCGTTAATAATGCATAACAAATACTGGCAATAACCACCCCCACTGCTGAGGCAATCCCTAAATCACGTAAAATACGTAATGAACTCGACTCTTTAGGGGTGCGTTGCGGTAAGAAGAATAATGCCAGCATTAATAAAATGACTGTCACTACCTCTACGGTTAACTGTGTAAGCGCTAAATCGGGCGCTGAGAAGCGAGTAAATGCCACTGAAACCATTAACCCTACGATTGATATCATCAATAACGATACCATCCGTGAGCGATGCCAAATCACAGTGCTAATGGCACCGATGATCATTAAACCTGCACCAATGGCATTATGAAAATCGATCGGCGTACGTGGCGCAGTACCCGCCAAAGCGTTCATTTCAAACAATGGCCAACCAGCACACAACAATACGACCCCCAACATCACAACAATGTAACGTTGCAGAGAACCATTTTCGGTGCTGCTGATTTTTTCTTGACTCCACTTAATGATCGCATAGACAAACCGCTCAAAGGTTTTTTTAGCATTTAATGGAGGTAGTGATGCTTGAAACTTAAATAAGTGCTTACGCTGAATATATATAAATACACCGCCCACGACAGCCATCGCACTCATAAGCAATGGTAAATTAAAACCATGCCAAATTGACAGTTTAAACTGTGGTGTCGCTTCCCCAAGAACTGCTAGCGACGCCGCTGACAAAATACCATCAACCACAAAGTTTGGAAACATACCGACTAGTAAACACAACACAACTAGTATTTCGATTGGCACACGCATATAGCGAGGAGGCTCATGCGGTGTTTTTGGTAAATTGATTGGGTCGCCATTAAAGAATACATCGTGAATAAAGCGTGCCGAATATGCCACAGAAAAAGCAGCCGCTAGAGTTGCTAATACAGGAATAAGCCACGACATAGAACCTAGTATTTGTTGATGTAAGGTTTCTGCAAAAAACATTTCTTTTGACAAGAAACCATTTAATAGCGGCACCCCAGCCATTGCCGCTGCAGCAACCATTGCCAGTGTCGCTGTATAAGGCATAAATCGCCACATACCATTGAGCTTACGCATATCTCGCGTACCAGTTTCATGGTCAATAATACCGGTGGCCATAAATAATGATGCTTTAAACGTTGCATGGTTAATAATATGAAATATTGCCGCTACTGTGGCAAGTTCAGTATCTAACCCAAGTAATAAAGTGATCAAACCTAAATGGCTAATGGTTGAATACGCCAGCAGCCCTTTTAAATCATGCTTAAATAAAGCGATGTAGGCGCCGACCAATAACGTTGTTAAGCCGGTCATGGCAACCAAAATAAACCAGATATCTGTTCCAGCTAACGCTGGATAAAAACGTGCAAGCAGGAAGATACCGGCTTTTACCATAGTCGCTGAATGCAAATAGGCACTCACTGGCGTTGGGGCTGCCATTGCGTGCGGTAACCAAAAATGAAATGGGAATTGAGCTGATTTAGTAAATGCACCTAGCAATACCAACACTAATGCAACTTCGTATAAGTCATGTGACTGGATCAATGTTTTGCTAGCTAAAATAACGTCTAGATCATAGCTACCAACAATATCACCAAGCAGTAGTAAGCCGCCTAGTAGAGCTAATCCACCGGCTCCAGTGACTGCTAATGCCATACGTGCCCCTTTGCGGGCCTCTGATTTATGCCACCAAAAACTGATTAACAAAAATGAGCTAATACTGGTTAATTCCCAAAACAGCCATAGTTGAATCACGTTATTCGACATCACAATACCGAGCATTGCAGTCATAAACAGCATTAAGTAACAGTATAATTTTGGCATCGAGTCATTATTACTTAGGTAATAACGAGTATAAAAAATAACCAGCAACCCGATCCCTAAGATCATAAAGATAAACAATAAGCTTAAGCCATCTAGGCGAAAAGCCAGCTCCATACCCAGCGCTGGTATCCATTGAGTGGTAAAGCGAATTGTCTCACCCGCTAAAACCGCTGGCGTGTGATAAATCGCAATTGCTAAGGCGCATAAAGGCGCTAGCATAGTTAAGCTCGTAGATTGATTACGAGTCAATTTGCCGGTGCAGGAAGAAATAACACTGCCAATTAAGGATAACAGGGGTATCCAGAGCAAAGTCATAGAGAGAAACCTTTTGAAGTCATAAGAGTATCAATACACTGCTAGTTAGTTTTAGTTTAGTACTGGTCATTTCGGATGGTTTTAATTTTAGCTTCAATAAACGCTTTATAGGTATATAGTTATACTGATCAGCGACGATTTTGTCTATAGTAAGCCCTTCTACCTGCTGTTATTTTGTACTATTTTAGTGCTGACAGCATATTATTTACAACTTTATCCCTCAATATTTTTTTTTGTCATTTTGTTTATAAAGTTCATAGGTGCTTTAAATTGCTGAAAATAGTCGCTAAATCGTAGTGGTTGATAGCTCGGATCAGTAATTTGTTGCAACCATAATTGTTGATAATGCACTGACAAAGGGATTTGTTGATATTGCATTATTGACCAGTTATGACTTGGTTTATATGCTTTAATTGGTGTTTGACAGCTATCACTTAGCTGCCAGCCAGCCGGTGGTGTAAGATCATTGGCAATAAAAAGGTTCGGCGCCACCAAGCCTTTTTGATTACATAACCACGCCTGCTTCGCTGCGGGTAATGGATACTCATCTTCAAAGCCGTTAAAGTGCATCAGCTCATGTAAAAATAAACCGTAATAACTCGCCGAGTTTAAGTGCATTATGCCACCTTGCACATTGCCTGAGCCAGTTGCGGTCATCATCACTATAAAATCAAAGCCCGTTGGCCAAGCTTTATTGTGAGCTAAAGGCTGCCAATCACATTTAGCGGCATGTTGCGGCTGTTGTTGGCAGTTTATGGAGTCCCCTAAATAAATCGGCTTACTAAAACAAAAACTGCCTGAGCTCGGTTGGGGGTGTTGTTGATAACGAATTTTAAATGCATTAAGTTTTGCTAAACCTTGGCGATGATCTGTCATCATCAACACATTAAACTGACACTGCGGTTGCGCTTGCAGCTGTGAAAAGGATAATAAAAATCCCTCATGACTGGCAAAGCTTTGGTCAATACTCGCCGGTGTGGCGCCATGGTGTAATTTTAATTGTTCTGCCGCATGACTTGCAGGCAACAGGTGTTGCTCTGCCAGTGATGTTAAATCATCCCAACGTTCTGATTGCAGTAACAATGCACTGAGTCTGCGGCGCTTATCAACACTTTGCTGAGCCACGCTAACACGCCAAAAAGGTAAAGCCGATTGTGCTTGATCATTTGTTAGTAACCGCAGTGCCCAAGCAAATTGTGCATCTGTAACAGCATTTATAGCTAATAAGTATAAGGTAGCATCAGTCAATGAATTAAGCTGAGCATTAAAATCGTCAATAAAACGATAATAACTAATAAGAATAGAATCTGGGGTATGTTTTACATGCCAAAAGGCAATATCGCGATGCTGATTAACTGAGCTTGGTAAATATCCCAAACTCAGCATAACAACAACGCTAATAAATAATTTAACTGTCGTTTTCACCAGCCATTAACTCAAGCTCTAAACGGGCATATTTATATTCCACAAACTCATGCACATTGGTGGCAAGTGCTAAACGAAAGAAATCTGCGGCTTGATAATCAAGCCCTTTAGCTTGATATATTTTAGCTAAATAAAAGTAAGCTTCGCATAGCCGCTGCGCATATTCTTGTTCAGTTTTAACACCATCTGCAAGACTTGTTAAAAAGCTCTGCTCGCTCATATCGCCCAAATAAAGTGATATTAAACTATACGCCCATTGGCTATCATCCAGCCCTTGTGCGTTGCTTTTTAAGTTTGCTAAAGCTTGCACAGGATCAGCGCTTGCTTGCGCTAGATAAAGCCATAACACCCGGTAAGGATCACTTGGCGAACGAGATAAAAACTCTTTAAGATCAGCTGCTGCAAGATTTGCTCTATCGCCATAGTAAAGAGCAATACCACGATTTAAGTAGGCATATTCGTGTTGCTCATTGAGTTCTAACGCTGAATCAAAAAATTCATAGGCTTTTTCAAATTGTTGCATCAAGGTATGGTGAATACCTAAAAAGTTATACACTTCGGCTAAATCGGGCTTCAATTGCACAGCACGATTAAAATCAATCCGCGCCAAGGTAGACATACCTAAACTATCAAATAATACGCCACGGTCATAAAATAATTTTGCTTGTTGATCTGGCGCTAGATCAGCACGATTTAATAATTCAGAATAACGAGCTATCGCTATTTCACTACGAAAATCAGACGCTAAAGGCGCAGTGAAAGGCACATTCACAATCGCAGTCGGTTGTGCTTGCGAAGTAGATTGACAGGCGCTTAAAGACAGAATAGCAAACGATGCCAAGGCTATGTGTTTAAGTATCATTAAAATCCTTTATACCAAGATAAGTAGCAAACTGATAGGACAAGTGCTATCCAAAGAGGTTTCATTAAAGCATAAAAAAAGAGGCTATACAGCCCCTTTTTATATTATCCAGAGAATATCTGGATTAAATATCAACAATTAAGCGTCAGTTGGTGCATCAGCTGCGGCAGCTGCTGATTCCATTGCTTCTTTGATACTTAAACGTACACGACCTTGACGGTCTACTTCTAGTACTTTAACTTTAACTTCTTGACCTTCAGATAGGTGATCTGTCACGTTATTTACGCGCTCAGTACTGATCTGAGAGATATGCACTAGGCCATCTTTACCAGGAAGAATGTTTACAAACGCACCGAAATCAACGATACGTACAACTTTACCTTCGTAGATAGTACCTACTTCTAGTTCAGCTGTTAATTGCTCAATGCGGCTAATTGCATTTGCTGCGCTTTCACCGTCTGTTGCTGCAATTTTGATTGTACCGTCATCACCGATTTCAATCGTAGTACCTGTTTCTTCAGTAAGTTGACGAATAGTTGCGCCGCCTTTACCGATAACTTCTGCGATTTTCTTCTGTGGTATCTTCATAGTGTAGATACGCGGAGCAAACATTGAAAGCTCTTCAGACGGTGCAGAAATCGCTTCGTCCATCACACCTAAGATGTGTAAACGTGCAGCTTTTGCTTGTTTAAGCGCAATTTGCATGATTTCTTGAGTGATACCTTCAATCTTGATATCCATCTGTAGTGCAGTGATACCTGCAGCAGTACCAGCTACTTTAAAGTCCATGTCACCTAAGTGATCTTCATCACCTAAGATGTCAGAAAGAACTACGAATTTTTCGTCTTCTTTAACTAGACCCATCGCGATACCCGCAACAGACGCTTTAATTGGCACACCCGCATTCATAAGTGCAAGTGAAGTACCACATACTGATGCCATTGAAGATGAACCATTTGATTCAGTGATCTCAGATACAACACGGATTGAGTAAGGGAACTCAGTCAATGTAGGCATTACAGCTTGGATACCGCGCTTAGCTAGGTTACCGTGGCCGATTTCACGACGCTTAGGAGAACCTACAAAACCTGTTTCACCTACGCAGAACGGAGGGAAGTTATAGTTAAGCATAAAGTGGTTTTTGTGCGTGCCAGTTAAATCATCGATTAACTGTGAATCACGTTCTGTACCAAGTGTAGCTGTTACCAGTGCTTGTGTTTCACCACGCGTAAAGATTGCAGAACCGTGAGTACGTGGCAATACGCCAGTCATTACGTCAAGTGCACGGATCATATCTGGTTCACGACCATCGATACGTTTTTCGCCAGCAGTGATGCGCCCACGTACGATTTTCTTCTCAAGAGAACCAAATACTTTGCCAACTTCTTGCTTGTCTAGTGACTCGCCTTCAGCAAGCTCAGCTGTTAATACAGCAACAACTTCGTCTTTAGCTACGCCGAGTGCTTCTTTACGAGCCACTTTATCAGTGATGCGGTAAGCTTCGCCTACTTTATCAGCTGCGATTGCTGCTACTTTATCTTCTAAAGCAACGTTCTTTTCAGGTGCTGCCCAATCCCATGTAGGCTTGCCAGCTTCTGCTTTGAATTCGTTAATTGCGTTGATGATCGCTTGAGATTGCTCATGACCATATACAACCGCACCTAGCATAACGTCTTCTGCAAGTACGTCAGCTTCTGATTCAACCATAAGTACTGCGTTATCAGTACCAGCAACAACTAAATCAAGTTGGCTTTCTTCAAGCTCTTTTAGCGTTGGGTTAAGTACGTATTCGCCGTTGATGTAACCAACGCGCGCTGCACCAATTGGACCACTGAATGGGATACCAGAGATAGCAAGTGCTGCTGAAGTACCGATCATTGCAACCATATCAGGTTGAATTTCAGGGTTAACAGAAACAACAGTAGCAATAACTTGTACTTCGTTTACAAAACCATTTGGGAAAAGTGGACGAATTGGACGGTCAATAAGACGTGCAATAAGTGTTTCACCGTCGTTAGGACGACCTTCACGCTTTAAGAAACCACCAGGGATACGACCTGCAGCGTACATACGCTCTTGGTAGTTAACTGTTAGTGGGAAAAAATCTTGGCCAGGTTGTGCTTCACGCTTACCAACAACAGTAACTAATACTGATGTGTCGCCAATACTTGCTAGTACTGCGCCGTCTGCTTGACGAGCGATTGCACCGGTTTCTAGGGTAACTGTATGTTGACCTAGTTGAAATTCTTTAATAATTGCTTGCACTTAAAATGTTCCTTAAATGTGTTCTAATAAGTTGCCATCAAAGTACCAATTACAGTACATAATTGTATTCAGTTGGAAATCAATTAAGTACTACAATTGGCAATGATGTGAATAAGCGTAGATAAACCTTTTTATCTACGCGCATAGTATATAACAAAGTAATGCAAAATTGCGAGCTTAGTCCCTAGATAAAAGTGGTGATAATAGGCGCGCTAAAAAGTGTGCTTTGCTGTCACTAACTATGTGGCTTTTATTTGATATTTCAAGAGAATTAATTGTTGTGGACAGAGAGAGTGAGAAATTTCAGGCACAAAAAAAGGAGCTATAAAGCTCCTTTCTATGTAATCTAGTTCTTAGCGACGTAGGCCAAGTTCTTGGATTAACGCAGTATAACGTGCAATGTCTTTACCTTTAAGGTAATCAAGCAGTTTACGGCGAGTGCTTACTTTACGAAGCAGACCACGACGTGAGTGGAAGTCATGCTTGTGATCAGCAAAGTGACCTTGAAGCTTGTTGATATCAAAAGTAAGAAGTGCAACTTGTACTTCAGGTGAACCAGTGTCGCCTTCTGCACGTGCGAATTTTGCGATGATATCGATCTTTTCTTGATTGCTTAGTGACATAGTAACTCCAAAAATAAAATTTAAAAGGTGTCTTAGCCGATCACTAATTCAGCCAAAACGATTAGCGGGCGTATTCTACCAGCTACGGCAATAACTACAAGCTAAACTTTACGCTGTTGTTTCTTGCTGATTTGATAAGCCACGTTTTGACTTTAAATGGCCATCAGGATTACGTTCACCAGTGCCAATAAACACACCATCAGCGAGCACTTTAATTGCCCCTTCTGGCAGTTCAATATCAAGTACAACCGCCTGACCATGGCTAAAAGAACTACCTTGCTCTTTACTGAGCTCAACCACAGGTAGACCAACTAATGCGGTGTCCATTGGCAGTAATAGTTCATCAAGATAAGTAGAAGGCGTAAGCTCTTCTTGTTTCGCTTTTACTAATAACGCTTCTAACTGCTCAAGTGACACCATTTTGTCAGCAGGGTAATGCCCTACCGCACTGCGATGCAACATGATCACATGCGCGCCACAACCCAGGTTTTCGCCTAAGTCATCGACGATAGTACGAATATAAGTACCTTTTGAAACATGGGCGGTCATTTGCACTTCGTTATTAGCTTCATCGAACTCATCTAGTGTTAAACTAAATACGTTGATTTTTCTGCACTTGCGAGGTACTTCAATGCCTTCACGCGCATATTTATATAAAGGTCGGCCTTCATATTTTAACGCTGAATACATTGACGGGTATTGATCTGACTCACCTAAAAACTTAGCAATTTCTTCGCTAAGTTGCTCAGCCGTCACATTGACATCTTTAGTACTGACAATTTCACCATCAGAATCTGATGTTGTCGTACGTTCACCTAATTTAGCGCGAACTACATAGGTTTTGTCAGTATCGAGTAAAAACTGAGTAAATTTAGTCGCTTCACCAAAACAGATAGGCAGCATACCCGTTGCAAGCGGATCAAGGGCACCGGTGTGCCCCGCTTTTTGTGCAAAATACACACTTTTAGCTTGCTGTAGCGCTTTATTTGATGAAATGCCTATTGGTTTGTTTAACAACAAAATACCGTCAACTGGACGGCCTTTACTGCGCTTTGCCATCTGTATTAGTGCCTTCTTCGCTGTCTGTTTCGTCGATATGCTCTGCATCATCTACGCTATCAACTTCGTCATCTACATGCTTTGCTTTATCTTCACGAATAATAGAATCAACAAGGTTTGAAATACGCATGCCTTCCATCAGTGAATTATCAACCACAAACTTAAGCTCTGGCATAATACGGGCACGAATGCGTTTGCCAAGTAGTGAGCGAATATAACCGGTCGCTTCATTTAATACTTTAGCACTTTGCTTTGCAGCATCTTCATCTTGGGTGTTAAACACAGTAATAAAGATTTTTGCATAAGATAAATCACGTGATACTTCTACAGCAGATACTGTAACCATACCTAAACGTGGATCTTTAATTTCACGTTGCAAAATAACAGCAATTTCTTTTTGAATTTGCTGAGCAACACGATCAGTACGAGAAAACTCTCTCATTAGACTCTACTCTAAAAATTATAACTCATTGAGAAATATAAATAAGTTATTTAAATAATGGATACACAAATGGGGGCTGAGCCCCCATTTATTATCTTAGCTTACGAACAATTAAAGTGTACGTTGTACTTCAACTGTTTCGAATACTTCGATTTGGTCACCAACGCGAACGTCGTTATAGTTCTTAACGCCGATACCACATTCCATGCCGTTACGAACATCAGCAACATCGTCTTTAAAGCGACGAAGTGACTCAAGCTCACCCTCGTAGATAACCACGTTATCACGAAGTACACGAATTGGTGCGCTACGTTTAATAACACCTTCAGTAACCATACAACCAGCGATAGCGCCAATTTTAGGTGACTTGAACACGTCACGAACTTCAGCTAGACCAATGATCTCTTGCTTGAACTCTGGTGCTAACATACCAGACATAGCTTGCTTCACTTCGTCAATCAAGCTATAGATAACGCTGTAGTAACGTAAGTCTAAGTTCTCAGACTCAATTACTTTACGTGCCGATGCATCAGCACGAACGTTAAAGCCAACCACGATTGCATTAGATGCTGCAGCAAGGGTTGCGTCAGTTTCAGTGATACCACCTACGCCTGAGCCTACAATCTTCACTTTAACTTCATCTGTTGACAGTTTAGTCAATGAATCAGAGATTGCTTCGATTGAACCTTGAACGTCTGCTTTAAGTACCACATTAACTTCAGATACATTGCCTTCAGTCATGTTAGTAAACATGTTTTCAAGCTTCGCTTTTTGCTGACGTGCTAGTTTAACATCACGGAATTTACCTTGACGGTAAAGTGCAACTTCACGGGCTTTACGCTCGTCTTTAACTACAGTTGCTTCGTCGCCCGCTGCTGGAATACCAGATAGACCTAAAATCTCAACTGGGATTGAAGGACCTGCAGACTTGATGTCTTTACCGTTTTCATCGCGCATTGCACGAACACGACCATACTCAAGACCACATAATACAATGTCACCTTGGTTAAGCGTACCAGATTGTACAAGGATAGAAGCAACTGGACCACGGCCTTTATCAAGACGAGATTCAATAACAACACCAGCAGCCATACCCACAGTTGGAGCAGTAAGTTCTAACAACTCAGATTGGTTTAATACCGCTTCAAGAAGGTCATCAATACCTAAACCAGTTTTAGCAGAAATATGCACATACTGTGTATCACCGCCCCACTCTTCAGGAATAACGTCTAGTTGAGCAAGCTCATTCTTAACGCGATCTGGGTCTACGCCTTCTTTATCCATTTTGTTAACAGCGATAATTAAAGGAACGCCAGCTGCACGCGCATGCTGAACCGCTTCTTTAGTTTGTGGCATTACACCATCATCTGCTGCAACCACTAGGATTACGATATCTGTTGCTTTAGCACCACGAGCACGCATTGACGTAAACGCCGCGTGACCAGGAGTATCCAAGAAAGTGATCATGTTACCATTTACGTCAACATGATAAGCACCGATATGCTGTGTGATACCACCGGCTTCGCCAGAGGCCACTTTTGCTGAACGAATATAATCAAGCGTTGACGTTTTACCATGGTCAACGTGACCCATTACAGTTACTACTGGTGCACGTGGCTCAGATTTACCATCTTCATGACGGTCATTTAGTACTGTTTGCTCTAATTCGTTTTCTTTAACAATGATAACTTTGTGGCCCATTTCTTCTGCAACTAACTGTGCAGCTTCTTGGTCGATCACTTGGTTAATGGTAACCATGTCACCCATTTTCATCATTGTTTTTACAACTTCAGCGCCCTTAACGGCCATGCGTGATGCAAGCTCAGCAACTGTAATTGTTTCGCTAATACGCACTTCGTTTTTCACGTCAACCGTTGGCTTTTGGAAGCCATGTTGTAATGAAGCTGGTGCTTTTAGCTTGCTTTTCTTGCCTCTTGAAGGAACAAATTTCTCCTTCGCTGGGGCTTTTTTCTTTTTCTTAGCACGGCGTGTGCCTTGCTCATCACGCGCATCAGCAACATCTTCTGCTTCACGTGCGTAAGTAGAAGTCGTAAGGTGGTGATCAGCGGTTTCTTCGCGCTTCTTACGTTCTTCTTCTTCTTTCTTCCAGCGAGCTGAATTTTCTTCTGCTAGCTTTCTTGCCTCTTCTGCTTGACGTTTCGCTTCTTCTTCAGCTTTCTTCAATGCGGCCTCTTCTGCTTCTCTTTGCAGACGCTCAGCTTCAACGCGATCTTTTTCAGACTTCGCGGTTTGTTCTGGGGTCATCTGCTTCTGTTTTGCTACACGTTCAGCATCTGCTTTACGTTTAGCTTCTTCTTTCACTTTACGGTCAGCCTCTTCTTTGGCTTTGCGCTCTGCGTCTTGTTTTGCTTTAAGCTCAGCTGCTTCTTTTGCAGCTTGTTGCTCAAGTTCACGACGAGCGGCTTCTTCTGCTGCTATACGCGCTTGCTCTTGCTCTTGCTCAACCGCGCTTTTCTTCACGTAAGTACGTGTTTTACGTACTTCAACTTGAACTGACTTTGCTTGACCTGTAGAACCCGTCACACTTAATGTGCTTTTGCTCTTACGTTGCAATGTCATACGTGCTGGGCCATCTGAGCCTGTGCCGCCGTGCTGCTTGCTTAAATGATCAAGTAACTTTGCTTTTTCAGCTTCAGTTACATTATCACCCGCTTGCTTAGTGATACCGGCTTGCGATAATTGTTGAAGCAATTTATCAACAGTTGTACCAATATCCCCGGCTAGTTTTTCAACATTTACTTCTGCCATAGTCTCTAATACCTCCGTTAATAACTTACTCGTCTGCGAACCAACAAATGTTGCGCGCAGCCATAATTAGCTCACCCGCTTTCTCTGGAGAAAGCTCTGTAATATCGACTAATTCATCAATACCTTGCTCTGCTAAGTCTTCTAGCGTAACAACCCCTTTGCTTGCCATAACAAACGCAAGGTGACGCTCTAACCCTTCTAGTGCTAATAAGTCTTCAGCAGGCTCTGCACCATCAAGGCTTTCTTCTGTTTTAAGTGCTTTAGTCGTTAATGCATCTTTTGCACGTGAGCGTAACAAATCAACAGTATCTTCATCTAAGCCATCAATTTCTAAAAACTCAGACGCAGGTACATAGGCAACTTCTTCAAGGGTTGAGAAACCTTCGTTGATAAGTAATGTTGCAAAGTCTTCATCGATGTCTAAGTTTTCAGTGAATAAGTTGATTAACTTATCAGATTCCGCTTCGTTCTTAGCGCGCATTTCTTCAACTGTCATTACGTTTAGTTCCCAACCAGTTAACTGGCTAGCAAGACGTACGTTTTGACCGTTACGACCAATTGCTTGTGCTAGGTTATCAGCTTCAACAGCGATATCCATTGAATGGGTGTCTTCATCCATTACAATTGAAGCAACTTCAGCAGGTGACATTGCATTAATAACGAACTGGGCTGGGTTGTCATCGTAAAGTACGATATCAACACGCTCGCCACCAAGTTCAGTCGACACTGCTTGTACACGTGCGCCACGCATACCAACACACGCACCAATCGGATCGATACGTTTATCGTTAGATTTAACGGCGATTTTAGCACGTGAACCTGGATCACGTGCCGCTGCACGTAGTTCAATCATCTCTTCGCCAATTTCTGGCACCTCAATGCGGAATAATTCCATCAGCATTTCTGGCTTAGAGCGTGTTACAAATAACTGTGCACCACGAGCATCAGGTTTTACTTCATAAAGTAAACCACGGATACGATCGCCAGGACGGAAATTTTCACGTGGTAACATGTCATCACGGTAAATAACCGCTTCAGCATTGTTACCTAAATCTAATACGATTGCGTCACGCGTTGCTTTTTTCACAACACCTGTTACTAACTCGCCTTGTTGATCTTTATAAGCTTCTACAACAAGTGCGCGCTCAGCTTCACGTACTTTTTGTACGATTACTTGTTTCGCCATTTGTGTAGTAATACGGTCAAATTTAATTGACTCGATTTGCTCTTCGATGAAATCACCAATCTTAAGATCTGGGTCATCAACCTGAGCCGCTTCCAACGTGATTTCGCTGTAAGGGTTTTCCAGTGAACCATCTTCAAGTACTGCAGCAATTTGCCAACGACGATAAGTGTCGTAATCGCCTGTTTTACGGTCAATTGCAACGCGTACTTCAATTTCACCAGTATGTTTTTTCTTAGTCGCAGTCGCTAATGCGAACTCTAACGCTTCGAAAATCTTTTCTTTTGGAACCGCTTTCTCATTGGAAACGGCTTCAGCAACCAATAATATCTCTTTTGCCATGGGTTATGCCTCGCTTGCCCTATTCCTTCGCACTCGGATTAAAACTTTGCGATGATGTTCGCACGTTCAATGTTACTGAGCATAATTAACTGCTCAGTACCGTCATATGAAAGTGTGATCATATCACTGCTAACTGCTATTAGATCGCCTTTAAAATTACGACGACCATCTTGTGGAAGCTTAGTACGCACGCGTACTTCCTCTCCTTGTGCCTTCTCGTAGTGATCTTGTTTGAATAATAGACGATCAACACCAGGAGACGATACTTCCAAATCATATTCATTTGTAATCGGGTCTTCGACATCTAAAATTGCGCTTATTTGACGACTTGCATCAGCACAGTTATCAACCGAGATCCCCGCTTCGTGATCGATATAGACCCTAAGCGTAGAATGGCGACCCGCTTGCACAAACTCTAGACCATGTAATTCAAAGCCTAACATTTCAACTGACGGTGAAAGCATGGTTAATAAATCTTGCTCAAGTTTTGTCACGAAAATTCTCCATACAAACAAAAAAAGGGCTTATAGCCCTAAAATACTTAGCTTATACCTTGATTTAAAATCAAGTGGTGCAGATACAACAACGCCCCGAACCAAGCGGGGCGTCACACCTAAAGCATAAAACTGTGTGGCCATGGGCCAAGCTTGGTTGCGGATAGCTAACACCATCTAAATTAAACCCAAAGGCTTAAACGCAAAACGCGCATTACATAGAATGCGCGACTTCAAATCAGTAACTAAAATCGCTACTCAAAAGTTTGGCTTCAAGAATTTAGAAATATTAATTAAACTAATAATTTATCTAAAAACTTGGTTGCGGGAGCCGGATTTGAACCGACGACCTTCGGGTTATGAGCCCGACGAGCTACCAGGCTGCTCCATCCCGCGCCAACTGGTATCAAAATACCTGATACCTGCCTAGCAGCTAATTAAGTGAGCTAGACAATGGCGGCTATTATAAAGAAGCTTGGCGTAATTAGCAACCAAAAACTGGTAAAGAATGACTAGACTATAAAGTACAAAATTATAGGTCAGAACAATTCGCTATAACGGAACACCAAGTGCGATTTTTAAAAACCAACATAAAGGCCCTAGGGCGTGTTGACCTTTTGTGATTAATTTTGCAGCAGTATGTTTGGTATTTAGGCAAGGCAGAGTCTATGTAGTGTGGTTGTTCCCCATAAATAGGCGATAACGCAGTATAAATTCCAAACATGCGCTGCCCAAAGGGTTCTTCCTAGGGGCGATTAACTCTTTGTTGCTCGATTTTTACTTAGCCCACTAGGTTACAAACCTCGCGCCGCGATTAAATCGCCCCTAGATTGAACAAATTTCAATCCACAAAGGTCAACACGCCCTAGCCTTATTGGCATTAATAAAGCACGCTATTGCGCAATTTCCATCGATTTACTCACTCTTTCCTACACAGCGTCTATACTAAGTTTTTAATGGCAATCTGCATATTTAAGGCTATTTAGAGAGGGCTTATTATGAGTATTTCTGCTCATCATCAAAAAATGTTATTACGAAGTATCGCAATAATAAAACCCAACTTTCACTGTTTTACTGTTACCTTTCATATGCAATTAAAACGTCATGCATTGACAATGCAATGGCCTAGCAGTGATGAAATAAGTGAAAAAAGTTATTTGTTGTATTGCTCATTGGAACGCACTATTACCCACTTAGATCGCTTATTGTCTGTATTACCTTTTATTCATTATCATGCCAACAACCTAAGTAAATCTGGCCTCACTTGTCTGGATGTTGATTTATTATGTGATGCTTTTATAGCTGCGCTAAAAATTCATTTGGGCCGAGAATTTACGCTAAACCTAGAACAAGCGTGGCGTTATGCACTCAGGATGTTTAACAGCATAGTGAAAAGCTATTTATTTAATACCAGTAATATTGTTGCAATTAACAAGTCCGTGCAGCAGCAAGTGAATTCATAGCAAATAACCTACATGCATTATTCTATACTGGCTAACTCTTGTAGAAGACGATCTATTTGGTGCTGTTCAACATCGATTAAAGTTGCATATTTTGATGTTAACGCACTCATTTTTCTAGATAAGGAGTTATCAAAAGTCGCATCAGTTAAGTTATTCGGTTGCTCTTTAGCCTGAGCTTCGAGGGCTGCTATTTGGCGATCCATTTGAGCTTGGTAAGTATCTATTTTTGATTGTCGCTGTTCAACATCTCGTTTGATTTCTTGTGACCGAATGAACGAATCAATACCTTTGCTCTGGGTTGATTGTTGGTCAATTTCAGACGTGTTTTTCGACGCAGGCAAAGCGTGTTTTTCTTTTAAGAGTCGATCAATATCCCGCTGTTCACGTGCAATTAAAACGTTATAGCGCTCTGAAATACTGGTCATTTGATTAGCTATTGCAGTTTCTTTTTTTGCACCAGATAAATTATTTAACTGCGCATCTGATTGCTCACCTAAGGCGGCAATTTGCTGATTCATTTTCTCGCTTAAGCTATCAATTTTATCTTGATGCTGTTGAATATCAGCATCAATTTGCCGAGTCCGAATATAACTATCAACGCCCGAGGTATCAATATTTTCATTAGCAACAATCTGACTAGATAAGCTTGGGTTTTGCTCTTTTACAGAGATTAGTTTCGCATCATCACCACATGGAAATTGACTAAATTCCACGACGCCTTTTTTTTCACACTGATAGACTGTGGCATGCAAAGAACTAACATGGCAAAGTGCAATGAGACAAGGTAAAACAATTTTAAATTTGCAAATAGCATACTGATATTGATTCATAAGGCGACACTCCTTTGTTTACGTATTAATACCTATACCACGACTATCAGTATTAATAAATGCGATCTAATCGACAATTTAATTCGTATAAAATAATTTTGAGCAAAATTAATGATCTATAATACTCTGAGATTTATTTTTGGCGACCAACTTAATGCCAATCACAGTTGGTATAAAGAAGAGGATCAAACACAATACCTTTATGTCATTGCTGAATTAAAACAAGAAACAGATTATGTAAAACACCATATACAAAAGGTAGCGGCGTTTTTTGCGGCAATGGAGAACTTTGCGACTGCGCTCAAACAAGCACAATTAAATGTGCTTCATTTAACACTCGATGATACCCACGATGACGCATGCATTACCTCATTACTAACACGCTTGGCGAAGCAATATCAGTGTCAACAAATCCAATATCAGTATCCTGATGAGTATAGATTAAAAACTCAACTGCAAGAGTTTGCAAACAGCAGTGACTTTAATGTTAGTGCCACAGACAGCGAACATTTTTTATTACCTTTTGCTGATATCAGCGACCATTTTAAAAAAGATAAGCATGTGAAAATGGAATTTTTTTATCGCATGATGCGCAAGCGCTTTGACATATTGATGCAAGATAATGCTCCACTAGGCGGGCAATGGAACTTTGACCAAGACAATCGTAACAAATTAAAAAAAACTGATTTAGCTGCTATCCCTGAACCAAAAATATTTACCAATAATATTGAAGCTATTTTACAGCGCATAAAAAAACACCAGGTAAATACCCTTGGCCATTGTTCAGCAACTTTATTATGGCCAACCAGTCGTGCTCAAGCAAAACAATTACTCGATTACTTTTGCACTCATCTACTCCCCTGTTTCGGAAAATTTCAAGACGCGATGACCTGTCAGAGCTCATACAAATGGAGCTTGTATCATAGTCGTATCGCGTTTGCACTTAACACAAAAATGCTGCACCCAATGCAAGTTATTAAGCAAGTACTGGCTGAGTTTGCGGCACGCCAAGAACAGATCACGCTTGCCCAAGTTGAGGGGTTTATTAGGCAAATTTTAGGTTGGCGAGAATATGTAAGAGGTATTTATTGGCAAAATATGCCTGATTACGCGAGTAAAAATGAACTTGAGGCTGCTCGTCTGTTACCAGATTATTTTTGG
The DNA here is from genome assembly GCF_014164575.1 of Pseudoalteromonas sp. SG41-1. Classification (NCBI taxonomy): domain Bacteria; kingdom Pseudomonadati; phylum Pseudomonadota; class Gammaproteobacteria; order Alteromonadales; family Pseudoalteromonadaceae; genus Pseudoalteromonas; species Pseudoalteromonas sp. SG41-1. The sequence goes on along the minus strand of NZ_JACJFL010000020.1, from coordinate 49,367 downwards.
AGTGGCAAAACAAAAATGAACTGTATGAAACAGGCAATCACGCAGAGCTTAGAGACCGCCTACGCGCATCATATTCAACGCTTAATGATCACCGGAAACTTTTGCTTATTAACCGGTATTGATCCAAATGAAGTTGATAGCTGGTATTTGGGCATTTACATCGATGCCATTGAATGGGTAGAAATGCCTAACACCCGTGGTATGAGTCAATTTGCAGATGGCGGCCTAATCGCTACAAAACCGTATGCCGCAAGCGGTAACTACATAAACAAAATGAGTGATTACTGCACCAGCTGCCACTATAACGTAAAACAAAAAAGTGACGACACGGCTTGCCCTTTTAATAGTTTATATTGGCAATTTATGCACACCCATGAAGCCCGCTTAGCTCGTAACCCACGTATTGGCATGGTCTATAAAAATTGGCAAAAACAAGATACATCACAACAGCACGCTATTTTAGAGCGAGCGCAATGGTGCCTAAATAATATAGAAAAACTCTAACAGAAGTATCATATTAGGTAATATTGTTAATTAAATGTTTAATTAATTTGTAATTATAGTGTAATCACCCTACTTTCTAATATTAGAAATTACTCCACAACACTATGAGAACACGATGAAAAAACAGTTTTTAACGGCATTATTACTGATCAGTACAAGCCAAGCACAGGCATTTAGCCAAGAAACACATAAACGTATCGTCATCGATGCAGTGAACTACATGCAGCAGCACCCAAGCAGCACACAGTTTTCGGCATTAAGCCAATACGCTCAACAAAATAATATGACGGTAACCCAGTTAGCCGAAGTACTAGGCCAAGCAGCCTATGATGTGGATGACTTTGAAGACACCTTCTTTTGTGGTGCTGTAACGGGGTCATGTGTTCAAGCACCAATATGGGGAGCAGCAGAGAGTATTGTTAAATATACCAGCTATTGGCATTTCCAAAACCATACCCAAGGGGCTGATCAACACGGTAACGACTTTGGTGGCTACAATTACCAAAAACTGACGGTATGGGGCACCGTTGATAACTTGGCTTCAAGCTGGTTAAAAGGTGACTACCTTGATGACGGTCAAGGCGGTGAAACAGGCTGGTTTAATGCCGATTCATCAAAGTACAACAGCTATGGTATTACTGAAGCTAATTACCGAATTGACAGCCAATCAAATTACAACATGTACGATGACTTTGAAGAAATGCCTTTTCAGCCAATTGATAATTTAGGTCAATACTGGTATCAAAGCTATTTGCAAAGTGGCAACCCACAAGTGTTAGGTTTTGTTTTCCATACAACTGATTTACTACAACCACACCATACTTGGACCACATCTGATCTCAATCATTCAAGCTGGGAAAGCTGGGTAAAAGACTACTATGATCAGGAACAACTCAATGACTCTGCCCTTATTACACAAGCCATGCAAACATTTTCAGCACTGGATATAAACAGTCAAGACGTACGCCCTTTACTGACACAAGGTGGCGCTTTTTCTTATGCTCAAGGCGGTATTGTGCTTAATTCACAAGACCATTACGACCGCTTAAATACGGCAAAACAAGTGATCCCACATGCGATTGCCATGGTTGTGCACCTACTTAATCATGCCATGGTCGTGCGCCAATGAAAGCGCTGAGCAGTTGTATTTTGTTATTATTAGGACTGCTTTATAGCAGCCTAACAATGGCATCATTTAACCAATATAACGATGCTGAAGTGCGTTTAATGCAGCAAGTTTATCAACAATACAATGCCAACATTAGTCGCAAAGACGTTCGTAAACATATGTTTGAAAATCAATTTTTATTATATCAAGCAGAACAACATATGCCTGAGCTGCTTGAACGTCAATCTGCGGTAGGCTTTAGCACGCAGTACCATGTTGAGCGCTATTTGATGAACATATTTGACACGCAACTAAATTTATCAAAATCCTATGTTAAAGGAGGTAATCTCACACAATATAATGCCCAGTGGCTGCTCAAAGTATTGCCTAGCTACCCTGCTGATGGCCAATACAACGCTGAACAAATCAATAAAATGCAGCGCACCGAGCTCAGAGGGCTCTTTACAACCGCCGTCAATCTTTATGAGTTTATAGCCCCTTTATCTATGCAAGTACGCTTTCGACTGCACCAAGGTGAAAGTGACTTATTCAAAACTGAAGTAATAAAAAAGCAACAATTTGAGGCGTTGCTTTTAAAAGCAACGCCATTACTTTTAAAGCAAGGGATCAGTATCGCGCACCTAGAAGAACTAGCAAAAGGTGATATTTTAAGGCCTTCGATTCAAAGTTGGCTAGGTATTAAAGACATGATGCACGTTCAAAGCCCAATACTAGACAGTCTTGAACAACAAATATCCGATAAAGAAATAAAATATTATTATCAGGCAAATAAAGCGCGCTTTAAATACCTTAGTGAAGTGACAGCTTACGGCGCTGCGTTTACTGAGCGAGACCAAGCGGTTCGCTTTAGAAGTACAGTACAAGCAAGCTCTTTTACAGATGCATTATATATATCACAGCAAAACGACATTTATGCTAAGTATCACAATAAACTAACTCGCAAAAATAAAAGTAATTGGGCTGTGCAACTGGCTTATACGCTAAAAGCAGAAGAATTATCTGCGGTGATGCGCTCACCTGAAGGTCTATGGGTCGTCATAATTAGTGATAACCATCAGTATAACTACTTTAGCGCTACTGACGAAACTGTTCGCTATCAAGCTAAAAAAGCCATCGCAATACAAAAAGCGCAGCAACGCTATCAGCAAAATTGGCTGGCTTGGCAACAACAAAATGCAGTAAAACTATGAATAAAAAAGCTATCTACATAATTACAGGCGTCGCTTGTTTAGGTTTTTTAGTAATAAATTTAACAACAGAGCGAAAACGCGAAATAGCTCCCATCCGCGCTGCTGATGATTTAACGCCAGTAACGCCCGCGCCACAAATAAATAATGCGTCGGCACCGACAGCTATTAATCCAGATATGACTGCTGAAGCGGCGATTGATAGTCACACCTCATTAAAAAATACTGATGCCAGTCAACAACTGCCGCCCATTACTACACCGAGTTACTTGCCTGTCATCGCAAAAAATCCAATCAGTGCGAGTCAGTTTCAAGGCGACTTAACCGATCATCAAGCTTACCTCGATTTTCATAAACAGCAGCAAACTCAGCTTGAGCAACGCTTTGTAATAGCTGCTCAACAAAAAATAACTAACCTTGAAAGCTTGCTCGAAAAAGGCCGTCAAAAAGGCCTCCCTCAACGGCAGCTGCAAGTTGCTATTGATAAAATTGCTGCCTTAAAAGACATGCAAGCCAAATTAAAAAGTAAAGATACTAACTGAACACAGCATCATTAATCATCTGCGATTAATGGTGCGCTAAGCGGAACCGATGTTTGAGCAAAGCTAAAAAAGCCGCCTCAACTGAGGCGGCTACTAAAAATAACAAGTAAATTAGGGGAAAAACACTGTCAAAGGGATGGTTATTTACCTTCTAGCAAGTTACCACTGCCAATTTCAATTTTACGTGGTTTAAGTGCTTCAGGGATCTCGCGTTGCAAGTCGATACTAAGTAGCCCATTGGCTAAATCAGCGCCGAGTACTTTAACGTGGTCACCTAGCTGGAATTTGCGTTCAAAGTTGCGCTCAGCAATGCCTTGATGAATAAATTTGCGCTCTGCGCTGTCATCTTTATTGGCTTTAATGCCAGCAACTTTTAAGGTGTTATTTTCTGACTCTATCGTCAGCTCATTATCACTAAAACCGGCAACAGCCATAGTAATGCGATATTTGTCTTTATCGAGTGCTTCGATGTTATACGGAGGAAAACTTGGCTGCTTGTCAGTGCGAGCGGCCGCATCCATTAAAGATGCTAAATGATCGAAGCCAATGAATGAACGATAAAGTGGTGATAAATCTACTGTACGCATAATAATATCCTCATATTTAAGCGATATTTTGCATGTGCTTTTCGGTTGAACAAGCGCAAGCAAAGTTTAATTAATAATATAAATTTCAATTACTTCTGTTTAGTTAGGACCCATCAGGCGTCCTCACTAAACTATATATGGACGGCGAAATTGTTTTCAAGATTATTTTTGAAAAAAGTTTTATTTTTTTTCAAAATCTCTTTTTGCCTACTCAATAAAGTGAGGACTCAAAGTTTGCTTTTCAAGTCTTTAAATAGTAATAAGGGGAATTAGCTTTAGAGGTCGATATGAAAAAAGTAACGAGTTTGCTGCTCAATATAATTATGTTAGTTGTGGTGTTTTTTGTAGTGACTACATATCAGCAACGCAATTTACTCAGCTCAGATAGCAGCCCTGCTCCATATTTTAATTTACCTGTGCTCAATGACAGCGAACAACGTATTGATATTGCGATGCTCAAAGGTAACACCACCGTGGTTTATTTTTTTGCGCCATGGTGCACAATCTGTCGTTACAGTATGCCAAACCTAGAAGCGGCATTGGTTGATTCTAATATCAACGCCATTGGCATTGCACTTGATTATAAAAATGAACAAGCAGTTGCGCAGTTTGTTAGTGAACTTAAACTCACAATGCCCATTTTACTAGGCGATAAAAATACCCAGAGTAATTATAAAATCAGCGCCTTTCCTACTTACTATGTAATTGATCAACAACTGCGAATAACCGCACGCTCAATGGGCTATTCAAGCCAATTAGGCATTACTATCAGAGCTCAAAACTAAATGTAACAGCTTGTAACACCTCCCTACATTTTCGTACAGTTTACTACGTATTTTTATATATTTTCTCATTACTATAGGTCGCAGTCACACTTACTCATAACCATGGAAGAATCATGTTAGCCACCTGCTTGCCATCACTTTACCGTTTAACGCCACTGGCGTTGTGTTTGCCATTTTTAACGCACGCCAACGTTGATGCTAATGAAGAAATAATAGAGCGTCTTGAAACCGTTTATAAACGCAGTAGCATTACCAGTGAAATAACCGAAAATACTGAAAAACTGATCACTATGCCCGGTGCTATGGGCGATCCACTGCGGGCAGTATTTGCATTGCCAGGCGTTGTCGCCGCTGGCGGCTCAATGAGTGAACCGGCGGTACGTGGCTCATCGCCCGATGATAATTTGTTTGAAGTGGATTTTATGCCTGCAGGCTATATTTTTCATGATTTCGGCAGTTCTATTTTCAACAAGTACATTATTCAAGATTTTCAACTTTACTCAGCCGGCTATGGCACCAGTTACAGCAACGCCACCGGTGCCGTATTTGACGTAACACTGCGTAACCCTAAATATCAACCGATTACTACCACGCTTGATCTTACAATGTTTAATGCCGGTGTCTTTGTTGAAGGGCAACTCACGCAGAACACCGCGTTTTATTTATCAGCACGTAAAAGTACATTACCACTGTTCTTCTCTAAAGGTGAAGAGCTTGAAAACGACGATGGTGAACTCAGTGGTATCACCATCAATGACCCCCCAGATGATCATGATTACCAAGGCAAATGGATCTGGGATATAAACAATCAAAACGCCCTAACAGTGTCATTTACAGGCGCAAAAGACTCGGTTGCAGCAGGCTTTAATCAACGCGCTGAACTTTCACTAAAAAATCCTGAGTATCAAGGCGATGCTGATTTTATTCGTGAATTTACCAGCCAAAGTATTTTATGGGATCACTTTAATAAAGACTTTCATTTACGCTTAGGCGTTGGTTCGCTCGAACATTCTGGCCGATTGGAATACGCTAAACGTGCCACGCTAAACGTGCCACGCTAAACGTGCCACGCTAAGTGATGGCTATTTTGATGAAGAACAACAAAAGCAAATCACTTATAAAGGACGATTAAATTGGCGTGTTACTAAAGCCCAGCAACTGGTGTTTGATGCCGCCTATTTTGATAACGACAGTACTTACAGTTACGATAGTTTTCAATATCTTTGTACCGAGCTCGATCCTGATTGCGATCTAAACAAAGGTGAGCGAATAACGGGCAAAGACAAGCTAGCCCTTGATAAGTACTTTGTTGGTGTGAGCCATGTTTGGGTTATTAACGAACAATGGCAAAGCGAAGTCGGCGTGCAATATCAAAGCAATGATTACACTGATGAAGATTTTGTGATGCCGCGTCTTGCGCTTAGCTATTTTATTAATGATCACAATAGCATCAATGCTAAATACGGGCATTATAATCGCATGCAAGATATTGACACTCTATTGCCTGAACACGGCAACCCGAATTTACGTTCGCAAACCTCAAAACACAGCAGTTTAGGTTTTGCACAAGAACTTGCCGATGAATGGACATGGTCTATTGAAGGGTATTACAAAACCATGGACGATTTACCGTTGGCATTAAACAATTATTCCGATGCAGCAATTCGTTACAGTAATGATGTAACTGGGCGAGCTTACGGTGTTGATCTATTAATAAACAAAAATAAAACTGATAAATGGTATGGCTGGCTTGCAGTTAGTTATGCCAAAAGTGAACGTACTGACCAACGCCAAAATATCACTCGGGATTATTACGCTGATACCCCTTTAGTTGTCAACATGGTGTTTAATTACCAAATCAGTGAAAAATGGCAAGGCGGCTTTAACTTTACTGCCCGCAGCGGCCAAGCTTACACCCCGATTGTTGGCGTCACAGAAAATTCCGAATTCGAAGGACGTTTTTTACCACAATATGGTGATCCATTTTCTGAGCGTTTCGATGTTTATCATCGGCTTGATCTTCGTTTTGAACGTCAAACCGACTTTTGGGGCTTAGACGGTGTGTTAATTTTAGAATTAATGAACGCCTACGGCCAAGCAAACACCAGTAGCATTGATTTAGATTATCAGAAAGTAACCTCGACTAATGATTTAATTATCAAAGAAAACGAGGATGATTTTGAAATGCGCCCTTCAATTGGCTTTAGTGTTAAGTTTTAATTAGCCACCCCACATACACCTTTAATACTGATTAAAGGTGTATGTAATCATTAAAATAGAATTCATCAATCGTTTTTTTACGCTGTTTATTTTTTCTCAATTAGTTAAGATGAATGTAAATAAAATCGAGGAGAGCGATATGTTAACTGTAATTTTTGGCCGTGAAGGCTGCCCTTATTGTGTGCGTGCTAAAGATGTTGCTGCAAAACTAGCAAATGAACGTGATGATTTTAAATACCGTTATGTTGATATTATTAAAGAAGGCGTGAGAAAAGCCGATTTAGAACAATCAGCAGGTAAGCCTTGCCCAACCGTGCCACAAATCTTTATTGACCAAGTACACATCGGTGGTTTCACTGAGTTTGAAGCTTACGCTAAAGAAAATCTTGGACTTTATCAATAAGTTCTGTATAAAATTTGTTAATCAATTTGATTTACCCACAATCAAATTGATTAAATTATGACCAACATCAACTACATACAAATTAGTTTCAATTTATACAAGCATTTGCCTCGTAAATCCTATACAATGCGCGCCTCTTTAAATTCGTTGAGGCGTATTAATGTCAGAACCAGTCACGTTTGAATCTCTAAATCTTTCTCCTGCAATTTTGAAGGCAGTTGAAGAGTTGGGTTACAAGACACCATCTGAAATCCAAGCTCAATGTATACCGTTATTGCTAGAAAGAAAGGACGTACTGGGACTAGCTCAAACGGGTACAGGTAAAACCGCAGCATTTGCACTGCCATTACTTAATAATATTGACCCGTCTGTGAAGCAGCCGCAGATCCTTGTACTCACACCAACCCGTGAGCTTGCGATCCAAGTAGCTGAGGCATTCGAACAATATGCTAAACATGTTCGTGGTATTGAAGTATTGGCACTTTATGGTGGCCAGAGCTACAGTATCCAATTAAGTGCACTTCGTCGTGGCGCGCAAGTTATTGTCGCTACTCCAGGTCGCTTAATCGATCATATTAACCGTGGCACTATCAAGTTTGACAGCTTACAAGCTCTTGTACTTGATGAAGCCGATGAAATGTTACGTATGGGCTTTATCGATGATGTTGAAAACATCATGGAAAAAACGCCGCGCGAAAAGCAAACATGTCTTTTCTCTGCGACCATGCCTAAGCAAATTCAAAACATCAGCAGCAAATATATGAATAACCCTGAACAGGTTCATATATCTGCGCGTAACTCAACGGTATCATCTGTTGAGCAAGTGTTTTGGAATGCCAGCGTACACAAGAATAAAGCGATTGTTCGCTTTTTAGAAGCTGAACAATATGAAGGCGCTATTGTTTTCGTACGTACACGTAACGATACAGTACAACTTGCTGAGTTATTAGAGCGCGAAGGTTTCTCTGCAGCTCCACTTAACGGTGACATGAACCAGCAAGCACGTGAACGCACAGTAGAACGCTTAAAAAGTGGCATGCTAAACGTTGTTATCGCAACAGACGTTGCAGCACGTGGTCTAGATGTTGACCGTTTAAGCCTTGTTATCAACTACGATATCCCACAAGATTCTGAAGCTTATGTTCACCGTATTGGCCGTACAGGTCGTGCTGGTCGTACTGGTAAAGCGATTCTTTTCGTAAAACATAACGAACGTTATTTACTTAAAAATATCATTCGTCATACGAATTCAGATATTGTGCAAGTTGAACTACCAACTGCAAAAGTTGTTGAAGAAAAACGTATCGAAGCGTTACAAGCTAAATTAGCTATTGCGCTTGAAAATAAAGATATTACTTTCTTTAATGAAGTAGCAGCTAATATGGCGCAAAAGCTTGAACTTGCTCCTGAAGACCTAGCAGGTGCGTTACTGTGTTTAGCACAGCAACAATCACCAATTAAGGTTGAAGAAGTTAAGATCCAACAACGTGAGCGTAGCGAACGTAATGACCGTAACCCACGTGAGCGTAATGATCGTGGTGACCGTGGTCGTCGTAACGAACGCAGCGAACGCCCTGCACGTGACCGTGATGCTAAACCACGTGAACGTAATAGCCGTGATGCAGGCCCTATGGATACTTACCGTATCGAAGTAGGTCGTGAACATGGTGTTCAAGTTAAGAACATTGTTGGCGCTATCGCTAACGAAGCTGACATCTCAAGCAAGTTTATTGGTGATATTCGTTTACACGACAATCACAGTACGGTTCAATTACCGCAAAACATGCCTAAAGATGTACTTGATCATTTCCAAAAAGTGTTTATTTGTAAACGTCCAATGGGCTTAACATTAACACAAGATCAAGGTCCTGCTGAACCACGTGCCGAACGCTCTGAGCGTCCATCAGGTGACAAAAAACGCAGCTTTAACAAAGATGACAGTGCACGCGGTGATAAGCGTAGCGGTCCTCGTAAAGAACGTCGCCCAGTAAGCTTCACAGCTAAATAAGCAACGACTCTTTAATAAAAAAACCTTGCCACGAAAGTGACAAGGTTTTTTTGTGTTTGGAATAAAGTAAATCTTCGTGAGGGGAAGATTTTGTGAAGTCACAATAGTCGTTGATAGCAATTGCATTGAATGAATGAGTATTTGAATTCGCTAAAATAATCATGTTTTTAATAAAATTGGCATAAATAACGCTCTAACATCTATTTTTGCTTCTAAGCGAGCCGCAATCAAATATAAACCAGCAAGTTTACGGTGAATAAATAATGCATCCACTGGTGGTGTATGCCATTGCTGTGCTTGTGCACTAAGTTGCAACCCAGCATCTTTAATATTTGATGGCAGTTGGCTATTTTTAAAATCAAAATCACCATCGTGACGCAGTGGCTCACACGCCATTAAAAATAGCTCTATGACATTATCTTTATAACTGTCACGCAATGTATCTTTAAAATAACCAATCTGAGTGGCCGCATTTAATACCCCATCACGATTATTCTCACTGCCTGCTTTAAATAAAGCTAGATAAGCTTGGCTCAACTGAGGCGAAATCTCGCGGGTTGCCCCAAAATCAAATAAAACGATTTTTTGTGTGGCTGGTTGATAATGAAAATTAGCAAAGTTTGGATCTGTTTGTATCAGTCTAAATTCAAACATTTCTTTAAAAAATAACGCAATAAGTTGCTGTGCCACAAAGCTTTGCTCTGCTTTGGGTAGATCGGTAATTCCCTCTATAGGCTGAGCCTCAATATACTGCATCGTTAATATTTGTTTAGTACTGTGCTCTTTATAGACGTTAGGAACAATAAAGTGTCGGTTCTTTGCCAATGCATTTTTATAACGTAATAAATACTGCGCTTCACGATGATAATCAGCTTCCGCTAATAATTGTATTTTAGCCTCTGCGACGAGTGGCTTAATATCAAGATCTTTAGGTAATAAACGAGACAATGTAAGCAGCGATATAACATTATCAACATCACTGACCACACTTTTTGCGATCCCCGGGTATTGAATTTTTACAGCTAATTGCTCGCCGTTTTCATGGTAGGCCAAATGCACTTGACCAATAGAAGCGGCAGCAAATGGCCTAAGCTCAATATGTGAAAAGCGCGATAACCAGTCATCTCCCCACTGCTCTTTTAATACAGTAATGAGTTGTTTGTGTGGCATGGGGTTAGCGTCTGATCGAAGTAATGCAAGTAATTGAGCAAGCTCTGGACTGAGTAGATCCCCAGCATCCATTGACAGTAGCTGTCCTAATTTCATTGCCGCACCGCGTAAGTGTGATAGTTCTGTCGCTAGGTTTTTTATGTTTTTAGGCTGCAGTAATAAGCTTTTATTATCCCAACCCTTTCCTGAAAGAGTACTTTTGGCTCCCTCAAATAACATATTACTCGCGACACTGGTTGCTAATGAGCCTAACTTTGCAAAGCGTGAAAATCGAGATGTAGGAACAGCGCGTTCATTGGCCATACTAAAACCTAGTTAACGAATATATTTACCGGTTTATACGTACCAAGCTGGGTATACGATCGAATTGACAACTGGCTGGATAAAACTAACCACAAAAAAACCTCGCCATTATAATGACGAGGTTTTTACACATAAATATTTAGCCGTGTTTTATTAAGGCGCGCCTGCTGGGTACACGTAACTTGCGTCTAATCCAAGCGGGATACCCAGTGCCCAGTAACCGAGTAAAAATAAGCTCCAGCCAATCATAAAAGCGATTGAATATGGCAGCATCATCGCGATAAGCGTGCCAATGCCCGTGCCTTTGACGTATTTTTGGCAGTACACCACAACTAATGGGAAATACGGCATTAAAGGAGTGATGATGTTTGAACTAGAATCGCCCACGCGATAAGCCGCTTGAGTTAAATCTGGCGAGATACCTAACTGCATTAACATAGGCACAAACACCGGGCCCAGTAGCGCCCACTTTGCTGAACTTGAGCCAACAAACAAGTTTACAAAACCAGTTAAAAAGATGATACCGACAACAGTCACCGCACTTGGTAACTGCATGGCTTTTAACAGCTGCGCGCCTTCAATTGCCAGCAGAGCTCCCAAGTTTGATTTACTAAATGCAGCAATAAACAAGGCACAAAAGAACGCCATTACAATATAATACGCCATGCCGCCCATTGCTTTACTCATGGCATCTATCATATCTTTAGAGCTTTTAAAGGTGCCAACGGTAAAACCATACACTGCACCAGGTATCCAAAACAGTAGGAAAATTAGCGGTACGATAGATTGCATTAAAGGCGAGCGAAAATTAGTTAAAGAGCCATCTTCGCTTCGCATTGCAGAGTCCGCAGGGGCTGACACATAGGCTAATAAAGCAAGACCTGCAATCATCACTGTACTTGCAATAAAAAACGCGCGTTTTTCGTCGCTACGGGCATCTTCAAATGCAGGTAAGTCTTCTTTATTACCATCTAATTCGGTATTTTTTAAACGTGGTTCAATAATTTTATCGGTGATGTACCAGCCTAATAAAATAATGAATAAACTTGAAGCCGAGGTAAACGCCCAGTTATTTAATGGGTTAATCGACATCGCGGGGTTAATAATTTGCGCCGCACTTTGGGTAAAGCTTTGCAGTAGTGGATCAATCCCCGACGGAATAAAGTTTGCACCAAAGCCACCACTGACTCCCGCAAATGCCGCCGCAATACCCGCCAATGGATGGCGCCCTGCTGCATAAAATATAACACCAGCTAACGGAATGACTAACACATAACCTGCATCGGTTGCTGTATGGCTGACGATGGCGACTAAAATAATTGACGGTGTTAAAAGTTTTTTAGGTGTCACCTTTAACATTAACTTAAGGCCAGTATTAATAAAGCCAGAATGTTCAGCAACCCCTACACCCAGCATGGCCACTAACACCACACCTAACGGTGCAAAACCGGTAAAAGTTTTTACCATTGATGATAAAAAGGTCGCTAACGAATCACTCGCCAGCATATTATTAATAATAATAGCTTCACCGGTACGAGGGTCGATAGCGTCAAAAGTAACACCTGAGAACCACCACGACAGTAGCCAAATTAGTAACATGGCAAACAAAAAGATGATTGCCGGATCAGGCAGTTTATTTCCTACCCGCTCAACAAAATTTAAAAATCGCGCAACTATGCCCGAGGGCATTGCCGCATCATTATTATTATTCATTTCACTTGTTCCCTAGAATTTAGTCAGTGGTACTTTAGCGTATCTAGGGAATGAGGTAAATTTTAAGTGAACAGAAAATACATTTTTAGGAACTAAATAGTCTCAATGCACAAAAAAACGGCATTGTTGCCGTTTTTTTAAATAACTTTTTATTTAGTCTTTTAAGCGAGTGCTTTTACTTCTTCCCATAATCTTACTACTAGGGCTTTATCTTCTTCGTTAAGCTCACCATTGCGATACGCTTTCACTAAACTTTTTTCAACGGTTTCATTGAGCTCATCTATTTCAAGATTAAGCTCTTCAACTTGCGCATAGCCTACTGCTAAATCAAAATGGCCTCGTAAATAACCACCGGCAAATAACTCATCATCAGTGGCTTTGATCACTAAGTCATCAAAATACTGTTGGGCTGCGTCAATATAATTTACTAAACTCACTTCTACTTCTCCTGATTTTGCAGGGTCTTCTACCAATCAATCTTGATGGCCTACTGCATACATAATATGGTCGTTAAATCCGCAGGTTACACGAATATAACCGCTTAATTCATCATCCAGCTCACTATCGCCTGTATCGCAAATGAGCGGGCGGCCGTTTAAAGCCTGTAATTTAGTTTTGGTAGCCACCACAATAATATTATCCAGCCCTATCGCGCGAATAAGTGCTGGGCTTAACTGTTGATTGCCACGGCCAAAAATATGGCCTTGGCCACCAATTAGCGTGATCACTAATTTAGTGTCGCGCTGATGGGTCATCGCTAATAATTGTTCAGCTGTAAGATCTTGCGCAATTAAGCTTTGATCTGCAACTAAATCAACACCTAATAAGGTATTTTCAAGTCCCATTTCTTGCATAATAGCTGCAACTGTTGAGCCACTGCCCATTACATATAACGTATCTTCATCCATTTCACTGACGACATAGGCGGCGATATCAGCAAGTACCAGCTCGTCGGTTTCTTTACCGCCATTTTTTACGGCTTGTACATAACGTACTTCACTGGGTACTTGCATTTCACCATAACGTTTTGCTTTAACTGTGCCTTGACGAAACGCATCTTCGTCAATATCCATCACATCGGCATCGCCTAAGGTAACTAGTTCACCTTTGACCAGCATTTCGACTACCCGCCCTGCGGCCTTTGGCGTGATTGCATAAACCCCTGAATGAATTTTACAGCCGGCAGGAATGCCAAGTGCCGGTACGCAATCTTCAACCGCATGACAAATATTGCGCGCAGTGCCATCGCCACCAGCAAATAAAATTAAATCAACACCTAGCTGTTGCAATACCTTGGCTGCACGCTCAGTATCATCTGCACTACTGGGGTGCTCGCTTTGATACACAACTTCGGTATTAAAACCAAGATCTGTAGCGGTGCTTTCACCCATTGAGTGATTAACAGTATAAATTGTTATTTTATCTTGATAAGGCAATAACACCTCAAGCGCTGCTTTAGTGCGTAAATTAGCTTTTGGCTCAGCGCCAAGCGCCAGAGCTTTAGCCGCAACACCATCACTACCTTTGAGCGCCACACTGCCACCTAAACCAGCAACTGGGTTTACAATTAGTCCTAACTTAAACTGCATTACTTAACTCCTGAGGATGTTGCCATACAAACTGCCCGGCATTCAATGGCCATGGCGTATTGTAAAATTCGCTTAATGCTTTTAAAAGTGCAGTAGTCCGAGGATTAAAGCCTATTTTTAGTAACTGTAAAAGTTGCTTGTGTACTCGCGCCTGAAAATCAAAGCGACAGGTTTGCTCACCATTTAAATTATCAACCGAGACATTAAAATCAAACCCCGCAGCCACACTCAGCGCCCACTCGATTGCTTGCGGTTTTACTTCAACGGCTTCAAATTCTGCTTGCTGAGCTTTATCACGGCCATCTGGGCAATACCAATAACCGTAATCTTCGAGTAAACGACGTTTATCACCCGCCACCAGCCAATGAGCAATTTCGTGCAGTGCACTGGCATAAAAACCATGGGCAAACACAATTTGATGATACGGCGTTTTAACATAAGCGGGAATATAAATAGGCTCATGCTCACCTTTGACCAAGCGTGTATTATGGCTGTGGTAAAAAGTGCGTTCAAAAATAGATGTTAAATCGGCTATTTGATGCATAAAAGTCTGATTAATTCGCCTCGGTAAAATGCAACAAATGCACATTAAAATCGAGGCGAATTGTACGGGCTTTTAGCAAGAATGTAAAAGTTGATAACGACTAAGCAGCCATGCGTTATTGTCTTGCCTTTACTTTGCAAATTTAGCTAAGCCAAAAATATGTATTCGCTGCAATCTAGCTCCTTTTATTTACTGTTCAAGTAATAACCCTTATCCTCTTTACACTTACTATCCGAATTTAAGAATAAAATTATAAACCCATGTTCAAATTACTTTTTATAAAACGACCGAAGCTTTTAGTTGTTACTTTAATTACGCTGATAAGTATCCCCCTGCCCTCATTTGCAAAAAGTGTCAGCATCAATGTGTTTGCAATCCCTTCCAAGTCAATCATTAACTTAGTTGAGCAAACTAGTGATGCATTAAAAAA
This sequence comes from Pseudoalteromonas sp. SG41-1, assembly GCF_014164575.1. Taxonomy (NCBI): domain Bacteria; kingdom Pseudomonadati; phylum Pseudomonadota; class Gammaproteobacteria; order Alteromonadales; family Pseudoalteromonadaceae; genus Pseudoalteromonas; species Pseudoalteromonas sp. SG41-1. Next base: position 34,253 of record NZ_JACJFL010000020.1, on the reverse strand, counting down.
AGAAGGGATCATGAGTTTTTATGAAAAAGGTAAGCCAGTGCACGCTACTTTGTATTTAACTGACTTTGTTGAAGGCTCAGAAGAAGACATTAAACGTGCTGTAAAAAGTATCACCGAGCAACATCAAGAGTTTGCTATAACAGCGCAAGGTTTTAGTGTTACGCAAAGTAATTGGGCATTTATTAACTTACAGTATTCGCCTAAGCTACAAAGGCTAGCAGATGAAGTAACAATGGCGATTGAGCCATTACGCGACACAAATGCCACAATCCCTAGCTGGGTTAAAAACTACCCCAACAAATTAACGGCATTTGAGCGCTATGGTAGCCCCAATGTATTTCAGAACTTTCAGCCGCATTTAACATTATTAGCTAACGAGAAAAGCCCTAAGCTCGTTATTTTAAATAAACAAATGCAAGCCCACCCGCCTGAAGCGCAGGGTAAAATAATCGGCATTGGGATTGGCATTTCAGACCCGTTTGGCCAACAGAAACAAGTGATTGCAGAATACTTTTTTAATAACGATAAAAACTAACTTATTTTTATCGTTATTGTTTTACTAAGTAGCGTTTCAGTAGACGGGTATTGCGGGTATTTGCTTTAAAGTAAGCGTCAAAAATATCACCGACAAGCGGAATTAGGCCACCAAAAAAATCAATCAACATATTTATTATGATACGTAATTTTATACGCTTACTAACTCCTAGACGCTGGGCTTCAAATAGAATATAGCTAGATAAAATTAGCCCAGCTAGATCTCCAATACCAGGCAGAATACCAATCAGTGCCTCTACGCCAAACTTAAACCGAGTAAAAGGAATGCCAATACTGCTGTCGGTAAAGCGACTAAACCTTTCTAGCCGCTTTAATGTATCTTGGTGTGATAGCTTAATCTGTTCCATACATCCTCATAACCTTATCGCTTGGCAAGTTACTTTAAGTAACATCAACCCCTGCTTCATCGCAAGCAACAATATCAGTTTCTTTTAGCGCTTCGGTGATCCACTGTTGTAATGTAGGGCAACTTAAAACATGCTGACAATAATGCTCCGCCAAAGCTGAAAGTGAAATTTGGTAGGTTTTTAACCTAAGTACTACAGGCGCATACATAGCATCTGCGATACTAAACTCACCAAACAACCACGCATTTGGGTAACTACGTTGTTGCTGGCTGAATATTTCATCAATGCGGCTAATGTCTTTTTTAGCCGCCGCAGATAACTCAATTAGGCGAGTTGCACGAATATTCATTGGCATTTCATTACGCAGCGCCATAAAGCCGGTATGCATTTCAGCGCTTAAACTGCGGGCTGTCGCTCGCTGCGCAGTATCAATAGGCCAAGCTGTATTAGATAAATAAGCATCATTGATGTATTCACAAATTGCCAATGAATCCCATACCTGCAAGTCGCCATCGACTAAGGCGGGTACTTTCTGTACTGCAAAACTGTTTTTAAGCGTTTCATAAAACTCAGGGGTGTCTAATACGAGTTGTTTCTCAGTAAAAATAACATTGAATTTACTCATTAAATACCATGCTCTAAGCGACCATGTCGAATAGTTTTTATTACCGATAAATAATTGCATTTGCGTTCCTTAGTAGTGTTTAATATCCCTAATATAGAGCAGTAGTAAATTAATTACTTACCAATAGTTTTTATACAATACATAAGTAAAATTGATAGATGAGTTAAATATGGATTTAGACGCCCTACGTACTTTTTGCGCTTTTGTTGAAACGGGCAGCTTTACTCGCGCTGCTCAACAAGTATGCCGCACCCAATCGGCAGTGAGCATGCAAATGAAAAAGCTCGAACAAGAGCTGGGTAATCCATTATTTATCAAACAAGGCAGGCAGCTTGTACTATCGTCAAGTGGCGTTCACTTAGCCAGCTACGCAAAACAATTATTAGCACTGCATGATGAAGCCTATAAACAACTTAAAACCGGTGGTGGGCAAACTCGCGTGCGCTTAGCATGTCCTGACGATTATGCAGGCACAGTATTACCTAAAGTTGTGGCTTTATTACATAAACATATACCGCAACTTGATTTACAAATCAGTTGCGCGCCGACCAACCAGCTTAAAACACAGCTAGATCAAGGCTTGCTAGACATGGTGATTGCGACGCGCTCGCCCAGCTCTGAAGAAGGTTATTTTTTAGAATCAAGCAAAGGTGTGTGGGTTAAAAGTGCCGAATTTAACTATCAATCCGCTATGACCCTGCCAGTTGCAATATTTCAACGAGATTGTAAATTTCATCAAGCGGCTATTGAAGGGTTACTAAAGGCTGAACGCCCATTTAACATTGTTGCTTGCTGCGGCTCGCTCAGTGCGCTCACAGCATTAGTAAAAGCCAATCTAGCCGTTGGTGTGATGGCTGAGGTAAGTAACACTCAGGAGCTGGTGACGGTTACTGACTCAACTCTGCCGCCCTTGCCCGTTATTGATATCGTACTATTACACGCAAACCACGCTCATAACCCGATAAAACGAGAGTTAGTAAAGCTAATAGCAGCAGATTATGCACTTACCTTGTGAATCTTGGGTTTTAAAGACTATCGCAGCCTTACTAAGGTGCGTTTTCGCTTTGGCTCAGTAAGATATAAAAGTTGCGTATTATCGTGTGAAGCATTAATTAACATATTACCTTTCTCGTTCGCGATATGGCGTATTTCTGAGTGAGCGCTTTGTAAATCAAGCATATTAAGCTCATAACCATCTTCTTGCTCTAAGGTAATACTCAACGTTTGCTCATCGACCGCCAGACCAATAATATCACTATCATCTGCGTGCCATACTTGAGCAAAATTGCCATCTTGATCGAGTCGAAATACCTGTTTGTTATTTGAAAAATAAATCTGATCGTGTTTGTCTAAAGCCATTGCATAACAAGCCAGCCGCTCTCCTTGGCCAGTGAATGGCGATAAACTTAATGTTTGCATGTCTAATTTTGCTGGGTGAAATGTAACGCCATCGTCAGCGCGATATGAAACCAAGATCGCATCTTCATTATAAAACTTCTCTCTGAGATAAAACGAATGATGATGGTGGGCTATTTCTTGATAATCGCCACTTTTTAAATCAATTCGAAACAGTTTATCTTTGCTTGCGGTGATCACTTCTTCGCCATTTTTTGACCAAACAACCCCAAACAGTTCTTCATTATTAGGGTTTGCAAAAATCAGCGTTTGTTTACCTTGCTCATATAAAAATAGCTGTTTTAAACCAAAACGATGGGATTCAAAGACAAACTTAGTTGAATCAGGTGAGAATACCGGCAAAAAATCAACCGACGAGGTATCGACGAGCTTTTCATACTGCTGAGGTGTTGCACTAGTTGCACGCAAAATATCAACATCAATATTTACAAGCTCCATCAATATCTCCTCACCAGATGGCGTGAATGCAGCATCTCGAATAACTTGATAATTATTAAATTCGATATCAGTTGAGTTGCCCTGACGATCAATAAGTAATAGATTATTTGTGTTGCTTATCAGCAAGTATTCACCACTTGGGTGCCAACTAAGCCCCTGAATACCATCTTCAATAACGGCAATTGTTTTACTACTATTATCCGTTAAATTCAGTATTTCAATACGGTAGTTATTTTGTCCTGCTTCATAACCAAGCGCTAGTTGCGTTTGATCTGGCGACAACGCATGTAACTTTAACCAGTCTTGACCCATTGAGGCTTTGATTACCTGTTTTTGTTTAGTTTCTATATTGACGGTCGAAAGCTGCGTATCATTTTTATGTTTTCGTCGCTCAATAAAATAAACCTGATTGTTATTAGTCCATTGTAATTGCTGGCTGGTAACTAAATATTCTTTAAATTCCAGTACGTTGGCGTAATTTAAACTCGTTAGAGTTACCATGTCTAAATTAAAATACGCTAATTGGCTAACATCATTTTGTTTTTCTATAAAAGCCAATGCGCGATTATCCGGACTCCAGCCTAGACTATAGTAGGTCGATGGGTGCTGGGATAATTGTACCTCTTTACCTGTCATTAATTCTTTTAGCCAGATATGCTGATTATCATTGTCACCGCGAACAAATGCTAAATAATTGCCGTTATTAGATTGCGATTGAGAGGATTCATTGGCTTCATTTGATGTTACAGGCACCAACGCAGAGAAATCAGTTTTAACAACCTGCGTTGCAAATGCGAACCAACCACCAACCAAACATACAATTGTCACGGCGATAAAAGCCAACAACGGCCACTTTACACAGTGAGAACGTGTTTGTTCGTTAAGCTCAAGGCAATAACCCCGTTTCGGGTGGGTAATGATGAATTGTGGATTTTTAGAATCTTCATTTAATGCTTTCCTCAGCAGTGCAATATTGCGTTGCACATTACTTGGGCTAAACACTGAATTAGGCCACACAGCTGCAAAAATTTCTTCCTGGCTAACCACATTGCCCCTATGAGAGTACAAAAATTGGAGCACATCCATAACCTTAGGTTCGACAATTTGTACGCCTTCAGCTGAGGAAATTTTACCACGGCTAACATCGACGTCAAAATTCCCGATTCGAAACCTACCCACTTACAACTCCAATAAATTCATACAAATCATAGATTAAGATTTTCTTAAGATAAACTCAAGGGTTATTACATTGCCGCATTAATTAGTTCAGTTAATGGTTAGGCACCATTTACTAAGTAATAAAAAAGATGCAACGGATATTATCGACATTCATTATTTTTGTGAGCGCGTTTCTACTCTTTCAAATTCAACCTATCTTATCTAAAGAGCTACTACCCGAGTTTGGCGGTGGCGCTTCGGTTTGGTCAACCAGCCTATTTTTTTATCAAAGCATGCTGTTACTCGGCTATTTATATGCTCATTTGTTAAGCCGTTATCAGCTCAAACGACAATTATTTATACACACATTGTTAGTGGCTTTATCGAGCATCATTACTTTTAACACAATTGAAGTCAGTCTATTTTTATCACTAACACCAGCGTGGTCAGTGATTGCTAAATTGTTTTTACAGGTTGGCTTAGTCTTTATGTTACTAAGTGCCACCAGCGTACTATTGCAGCGCTGGTATATTGAATCGACCGCTATGACTGTACCTTATCAATGGTATTCGCTTTCGAATCTGGGTTCACTACTTGCTTTGCTGAGTTACCCATTTATTTTTGAAGTTTTATTTTCAATCGATGAGCAAAAGAGCTATTGGACAGTGGGGTTATTTGCATACTGCATACTGTTATTGTGCCTAATTTATGTATTATTTAGTAATGGCAGTATCGCTGATAAAGCTATTACTAAGTCAAAAACGACTTTGCTCGTCAAACCTAATTGGCTGTGGATTGCGTTCTCAGCAACCAGTTCAATGATGTTGATCGCGACAACTCAGATGATCAGCATCAACATCCCGCCTATGCCTCTGATATGGGCTTTACCATTGGTAATATATTTGCTGACCTTCAGTTATGCGTTTGCATCCGCAAAAAGCTATAATCGCGCCCATTGGACGTACTTATTAATATTTAGCGCATTCGCAGGGCTGATGATGTTTTTCCTTGGCAGCCAATTTAATGCTTTAGCTCAACTGGTGATCTACAGCTTTATTTTATTCATTGTTTGTATGATCTGTCATGGTGAACTTCGAAAACTCGCGCCAGATGGCTCACTGCTTACTGTATTTTATTTATATATCGCTTTAGGAGGAGTGATCGGCAGTTTACTCAGTGCCTTAGTCGCACCGCTACTGTTTGAACAAATAACAGAATTCATTGTGGCGTTAGCTGTAGCGCTTTCATTATTTATATACACGCTACTCACCCAGACGACGAAAACGTCCTCTTGCTATAAAATAGCTTTACTGGCTACGCTGGTTATTTGGGGCACAGGATATAGCTATCTTTTTGTTAATTTTAATCAATACAACTTAGCGTCTGAGAGAAATTTTTACGGTTATGTCACTGTCAAAGACATTACAACGTCTGATCTTGCTGAACGACGCCTAATCGATGGCACAACGATTCATGGCTCACAGCCACTTAATAAACAAACTGAACTCACAAACAGCTATTACCATCACCATACTGGTATCGCTAAATCATTGTCAGCATTAAAAAAGCAACAAGATTTAAATATAGGTATTATTGGTTTAGGTGCTGGAGTTTTAGCAAAGTTTGGCGATAAGTTCGATAAAATCCGCTTTTATGAACTTAACCCTGCGGTTTATAACATGGCCATGAATTATTTTTCATATTTAACAGATAGCCCTGCACGCATTGATGTGGCTATTGGCGATGGCAGAATCACCTTAACTGAAGAGCAAAAAAATAATGCACCGTTAATGAATGCGTTAATTATTGATGCTTTTTCAAGTGATGTTATTCCTACCCATTTACTGACTGAGGAAGCTTTTCAGTTATATTGGCAGCGACTAACAAAAGGCGGCTTATTAATTATCCATATATCCAATAATCATATTGATTTGATGCCAGTGCTCCAAGCTCACAGTAAGCGCTTCGATAAATCTCTGATCAAATTTAACTATAGCGGTACGCAGTTAGGCTCACAATGGGTCGTAATGACGAATAACCAAGCATTTTTAAATTCGATAGCCATGACAGACTTATCACCGATAACACCTTATTCAACAGTACATTTGGCGCAATGGACAGATCAAAAACACAGCCTGATCCCGCTCCTGAAACTTTAATGTCTATCTTAAAATAACCACAACAAAAAAGCGCGATTAACATCGCGCTTTTAAATAATTCTAAATGCTTTTAACTAAACCCTAAACAGAGCCATTTATTGGCCCATGCTCATGATGAACATGCGGGTTTTGACCACGTTGACGTAGTAAATGATCCATTAAAGTAATGGCCATCATCGCCTCGGCAATCGGGATTGCACGAATGCCAACACATGGGTCGTGACGGCCTTTGGTGATCATCTCAACCGATTCATTACTCGTGTTAATACTATTACCGGGGATCGTAATACTTGATGTCGGTTTGAGTGCAATTGACGCGATTATATCTTGCCCTGTAGAGATACCTGCAAGCACCCCACCGGCATGATTTGAGGTAAAGCCATCAGGGGTTAACTCATCACGATGCTCAGAGCCTTTTTGCTCAACCACATCAAAGCCGTCGCCAATTTCAACGCCTTTTACTGCGTTAATACTCATCAGTGAGTGGGCAAGTTCTGCATCAAGGCGGTCAAATACCGGCTCACCTAAACCAACAGGTACATTCTTAGCCACTACTTTTACCTTCGCGCCGACTGAGTCACCTTGTTTTTTAAGGTCGCGCATATAGTCGTCAAGCGCGTCTAACTTGCTTGCATCTGGGAAAAAGAAAAGATTATTTTCAACTTCATCCCAATCGTAATTTTCAGCTTTAATTGGCCCAAGTTGACTCAAACACGCACGTACTTCAATACCATGAAATTGCTTTAGATACTTTTTAGCAATAGCGCCTGCGGCAACACGAATAGCGGTTTCGCGAGCAGATGAACGGCCACCACCGCGATAATCGCGTAGGCCGTATTTATGCCAGTACGTGTAGTCACCATGACCTGGGCGAAATACGTCTTTAATTTTGCCATAATCTTGTGAGCGTTGGTCGGTATTTTCAATTAATAAACCAATACTGGTTCCGGTGGTTTTACCTTCAAAAACACCCGCTAAAATTTTAATTTGATCGCTCTCACGGCGCTGCGTAGTGTAACGGCTTTGCCCTGGCTTACGACGATCTAAATCGATTTGTAAATCTGCCTCAGTGATTTCAAGGCCTGCTGGCGTGCCATCCACAACACCGCCTAAGGCGACGCCGTGGCTTTCGCCAAAGGTGGACACTTTAAATAACTGCCCTATGCTATTACCTGCCATTAACTTTCCTCATTCCTAATGACTACTAAGTACCGAGCCTGAGGCTCGGCTTTGATTTTTGTGGTGATCAGTCTGCGAAATATGCAACGAGTTGTTTTTTGCTGATCACAAATACGCCAAATCCACCTTGCTCAAACTCAACCCATTCAAAAGGCGCATTTGGATAAAGGGCATCCATGTGTACCATAGAATTACCAACTTCGACAAATAACAAACCGTTATCAGTTAGATGATCGGCCGCTTCACTCAAAATAGTACGGGTTACATCAAGACCATCATGGCCTGATGCTAAACCAAGCTCTGGCTCATGGTGGAACTCACGCGGTAAATCAGCCATATCTTCGGCGTCTACATACGGAGGGTTTGCCACGATCAGGTCATATTTCTGCCCTGGTACACCGCTGAATACGTCGGATTGAATAGGTAATACACGGTCACTTAACTGATAATCAGTGATATTGATATCAGCAACTTCGAGTGCTTCATAAGAAATATCAACGGCATCAACCTGCGCTTCTGCAAAAGTTTGTGCTAATGCAATCGCGATACAACCAGAACCGGTACATAAATCTAAAATACGATTTACCGATTCAGGCTCAGCTAGCCAAGGTGAAAAGCGATTATGTATTAACTCTGCAAAAGGTGAACGTGGGATCAATACGCGCTCATCGACATAAAATGGCATATTAGCAAACCATGCAATATTAGTCAGATAAGGTACTGGCGTGAAATCATTTATACGTTCTGCAATTAATCCCGCAAGGCGGTTTTTTTCGGTGCTAGTTAACCGGGCATGCATTAATTCTTTTGGTGCATCAATGGGTAAGCTTAACGCGGGCAGTAACAAGTTGACTGCTTCATCCCATGCGTTATCAGTTCCATGACCAAAGAAAATACCACTGCTGGCAAATTGACTCGTGGTCCACCGTAGCCAATCGTGTAACGTTGACAGTTCTGCTACAGCTTCATCTAAGGTTGCTTCTTCTATTAATAATTCGCTCATATTCGTTATCTACCTGCTGCTTTAGAAAATATCAATTCAATCGAGGCGCAATTAAGGCCCCATGATTGCCCTATTGTAACGCTTTTTTACACAGTTTTTACTCTGTTTTCACTCGATTTCTAGCGTTTTTTTGTTTAGACTGCCGCTATGAAAAAAGATCCTCTCTCAAACGCAGATATTAGCCCTGACGACATCGATATGTTTCGTCAAAGTATTAATGGTGCCCGTGTATTTAAACAAGACACGCATCGCTTTGCTAACAAACCTAAAATCTCACAAGCTAAGCTGTTTGCCCAGCAAAAAAAGCAACATCAGGCAGAATTTTTCTTTTCTGATGAATATGTGCCAGATATTGATACCAACGGAACGGTTAATTATGTGCAAGACGGTCAAGATCGTTTTTTAGCAAAGCAGTTACGCCGAGGTGACTTTGTACCTGATTTAACCCTTGATTTACATGGTTTAAATAAGGAGTTGGCAAAAGATGAACTCGCAGGACTGATCCATGAGTGCAAAAAGAAGCATTACTACTGTGCGTGTGTAGTACATGGTATTGGTGGACATATACTCAGACACAAAGTGCCGCAATATTTAGTACAGCATCCAGATGTCATAGCAATACACCAAGCGCCACTTGAATACGGTGGTAAAGGTGCGGTACTTATTTTAATAAACTTACCACAAAGTGATGAATTTAGACGCTAAGCGTTAACGTTATCCCTATTTCAAGGCAACAGTGCAGTGCATATTTTCTCTATCATCTTTCCGCTGATTTTCATTGTTGCGCTTGGTTTTAGTTGTTGTAAATTAAAGTTTTTTGAACAGCAACACATTGCAGGGCTAAGTAAGTTTACTTTTTACATTAGCCTGCCGGCATTTTTATTTTTAAATATGTCGCAAATCGATTTACAGCAAAGTATTAGTTTATCGGCCTTTCTGAGTTTTTATATTCCTGTACTGAGCGTATTTGCCTTAGGTATTTTGGTTGACCGCTGTTATTTAGCTAAGCAAAAAAATTATCAACAACACAGTGTATTTGGCTTAGCGTCGAGTTACTCAAACATGGTGTTGGTGGGCATTCCTATCATCATTGCATCCCTTGGCAAAGAAATGATCGCCATCGCTTTTATGATCATTACCTTTCATAGCACATTGCTGTTTGCACTCACCTATTTAATCGGCGCAAAGGGCAGCGAACATGCATTTTCATGGTCAAGTTTTGCTAAGAGCATGGTACTGAATCCGATTGTATTGAGCATCGGCTGCGGACTAATATTAAATGTCAGCGGCATTGTTTTGTTTGATAACCTAGCAAAGGGTTTAGAGCTTTTAGCGACCCCCGCCATTGCCTGCGCGTTATTTGTATTAGGCGCCAACTTAGCGTTTTACAAAATTGCAGCTAACTGGCAACCCGCATTAATCGCCTCGTTAATGAAGATTTTTTTACTTCCTGCTGGGGTATTTTTAATCGGTGCATACGCATTTGAATTAGATAGAGAGATTTTGAACGTGTTAGTGCTATTAAGCGCCTCTCCTGTTGGTGTAAATGCTTACCTTATTGCCAGTCAAATAGGTCAACATCAGGTGACATTAGCCGGTGCAGTTGTACTGTCAACGGTTTTAAGTGTGATTAGCTTTAGTTTTTGGTTATCGGTATTGCTTTAACCTTTACAAACCGCCAGCTACATCAACAAAGCTACCTGTGGTAAACGATGCCTGCTCAGAGGCTAAAAAGTAAATTGCAGCGGCAACTTCCTCAGGTTGTCCACCTCGACCCAATGGCAGCTTGTCTTTAAGACGCTCCACCCGATTTACTTCACCACCATCGCGGTGCATATCGGTGTAAATTAATCCTGGGCGCACTGAGTTAACACGAATACCTAACTTGGCTACTTCTTTGGCTAAACCAATGGTTAACGTGTCCATTGCTCCTTTAGATGCGGCATAATCAATATATTCATTTGGTGAACCGGTTTTAGCCGCTGCCGATGATACATTAACTATACTGCCGCCACTGGGCATTCGCTTAATCGCTTCACGGGCACATAAAAAAGCGCTTGTTACATTGGTGGTTAGCACTTCATTTATACGCGAGGCTCCCATCTCAAGTAATGGCATTTGCGGTTTCAAAATACCTGCATTATTTATAAGCACATCTAATTTGCCAAATAACTCATCTACTTTTGTAAACAGGGTCAGCACTTGCGTTTCATCAGACACATCGGCTTGCACTATTTCGGCTTTTACAGCAAAGCCGCGTGCTTGATCTGCTATTTTTTCTGCGCTGTGTTGATCCGTTTTATAATTAATACAAACATCATAACCGTGACGAGCAAAATAAATTGCGGTTGCAGCACCAATTCCTCGGCTTGCTCCGGTTATAAGTACTACTGGGTTAGATTTCATTGTCTGTCCTTGTTTTTGCTTATTTAAAAAAACTGACCACTAAGTGATGAATTTAGACGCTAAGGGTTAACGTCATCTTTATTTCAAAACAATCGTTTAAATTTTTCATCGGCGCACCAGGATTTTATAAAATTGTAGCAAACTCGCAACCGGCATTAATAGCCTCGCTGTTAAAGATATTTTATGTTGCGATCCCCGCTTCAGGGAATATATTGAGCAAATTCTTTATAGCCATCACACCAATACTATTTAATTAGTGTTCAAATGTACCTGATTATAAACAAAGGCTTAGCTTCCTCCAAGAACGAGATAGAATCGTTTCAAGTTATTTATGAAAGAAACTCTTCTAGCTTAAATAGATCATGTATTAAATCAAAATGGTATTAAGTTGAGGTAAACATCGGGCGTACATTACTGACAACAAGCGTGAGGTATTCAAAGGAGTAATTTAGACACTGCCAGTGTAATTCAACTCAACAAAAAGGTTCGAATGGACTGTGGAAATACTCACCTGACAGCAAAGTAAAATGTATCTTTATTTACTTCTTTAAAATCGTCAAACCGACTAGCTTTGTATTCATCACCTAATCTACTTTTATCTCCAAAAATTAAACCTTGATAACCGTTCATCACTGAACTTCCCCATTGCAAAGTGAAAATTTCATTAGTTCTATTATGATAAATATCCGTAATGCCGATTGCTTTCATTGCCGATAATAATTCGAGTACATCTTCTCTTTTCACTATAGTAGAAGGGATGAAATTGTTCGTAATGGTGTCCCAATTTTCGTATGCATTTTTTTCAGATTGTATATAGTAACTTTCATAAAACCCGCCTTCAGGAGCTATACCATACGTTTTCTTCTTATCATTTATTATAATATTATTAACGATGAAAATTTCTTCTTTAAGATAACTTAAGGTTACCAAGTTTAAATTTTCTAACTGTTGAGCTAAAGCTTTGGACTTATTCAGCGTAGAAGCTGATGTAATAAACTCTTCATTATAATTATCACTACATGCGACTAAAGAAAACGTTAAAACAATAAGTAATAAGCACTTTCTATTTAAAAGAAACAACCCCATGAATTAATCCCCAAAGCAAGCGTAAATTTTAAGTTAAATTACTCATCCCCATTATGCAATCGAAAAGTATCAGCAATGTCTTTACAATACATGCACTGACGGACCTTGCCAATTGGTGAAGATAGCTAAATCACCATTTTTTAGTATTGCTTCATTATGATGCTCAAAGCAAAATAAAAAAGAGGTAGTAGCTTTACCTCTTTTAATACAAAGGCTGCAAATTCATCGCATTAATTTGGATATATTAAGTCCTTAAATGCTTGTGGGTTACTTGATTGCAGCAACAACTGAAATCTCAACTAGCAAAGCATCGCGGGCCATTTTAGCTTCTACGCAGGCACGAGCGGGCGCATGACCTGCTGGTACCCACGCATCCCAAACCGCATTCATATCGGCAAAGTAATCCATGCTTTTTACATAAATAGTGGCGCTGAGCATATGCTCTTTTGAACTTCCCGCCTCATTTAAAAGTAACTCAACTTTATCAAGCATGGTTTGCGTTTGTTCGGTGATGCCCTGCTCTGCGTCAGCACATACTTGGCCACATAAGTACACCGTACCATTGTGCTTAACGATACGACTCATGCGAGTTGCGGTTTGAATACGTTCAATTGTCATAAAATTGTCTTTGCTAAATTAGTGTGTCGCTAATTTAGCAAATTTAAAAAGGAACGCAAGGTTTGGGTATGAGGCTAAACTGCTACGTTATTAGGTGCATGAATACTGAGGTATTGGCTTTTATGGCGACTTTCATCGTAACTCAATACGGCAACCGCTCCAGTGTTAAATATCGGCATATTCCCAGCACTCAATTGGTCAACTAAATAACTAACTATTGGCATGTGAGCTACGACCAACCAGGTATCGCATTGTGGATGCATCGCGATGAGAGTTTCTAGATAATCGGCGGCAATTTGTGGATTGCCCTCAGGGATTATATCGCTGCAAGTTTCTTCGAATAAAAAAGCATTATGCTTTTTTACTCCTTCAGCTGTTTGCTGAGCACGAATGTAAGGGCTTACTAACAATGCCGTTGGGGTATGCGTTACTTGCAACCATAAACCCATTTTTTCGGCCTGTTGTTGGCCAACCGAGGTCAAATTTCTACTTGCATCGTCAGCTTGCATCGGTGTTGCTTCGCCGTGGCGCATTATTAAGATTGTTTTCATAAAAAATCAACCGATTAAAGAATATAAAACAGTAGCCAGTTTGCCTGTTTGTCCGCTATATTAAAACAACGTCACACATTTCGCTTATGATATTCAGGTAAAAATCGCCAAGCAATTTAATCGCAGCCCTGAAGTTATCATTGTTGTTAACGAGTAAACTTAACGTTTCAGGAGCATCATTTGAATATCAGCCGCAATGATAACAGAACATACCGTGCCCTCACACTGGACAATGGTCTAAAAGTCCTGTTAGTGCAAGATAAAGATTCAACTAAAGCCGCTGCATCGATGGCCGTGAATGCTGGTCACTTTGACGATCCTGTTGATAGACAAGGGCTCGCGCACTTTTTAGAGCATATGCTTTTTTTAGGCACAGACCAATTTCCGGAATCCGGCGGGTTTGGTAATTTTGTTTCCCAATCCGGTGGCAACACCAACGCATGGACCGGCACCGAGCACACTTGTTATTTCTTCGATATTAACAATCAAGAGTTTGCACAAGCACTGAGCCAATTTAGCCGGTTTTTTATTGCACCTTCTCTCAACCCTGGCGAAACTGAAAAAGAACGTAATGCCATTGATGCTGAATTTAAATTAAAAATAAAAGACGATGGCCGACGCATCTATCAAGCACACAAAGAAACCGTTAATCCTGCTCATCCATTTGCTAAATTTTCAGTGGGTAATCAGCAAACCTTAGCGGATCGTAATGGCTGTGTAAGCAAAGAATTGCGAGATTTTTTTAACACCCATTATCAAGCCCAGTGGATGAGCCTAGTGATCTGCGCTGATGCAGAAATTGACACTATGGTGCAATGGGTAACTACATTATTTAATGATATTAAAGGTCAGCAGCAACCAAAACCCGTCATTGAGGCATCACTTTATCGCGCGCAAGATCTTTGCAAAGTACTGCATATAGAACCGCATAAGCATATGCAAAAACTCATAGTAAGTTTTGCGATGCCTAATATTGATGATTTTTATCGCCATAAAACCGTTAGTTTTATTGCGCATTTATTAGGGTATGAAGGGCAAGGATCGCTTTACTCTATTTTAAAAGCGCAAGGTTGGATCAATGCCCTCTCTGCTGGAGGTGGCATTAACGGTAGCAACTTTAAAGATTTTAATATCAGCATGGCACTGACCGATGAAGGAATTGAATACTATGAAGACATCGTTGAAATGGTGTTTGAATATATTTGTTTAATTAATCAAAACATCGATAAATTACCGCGCTTATATCAAGATAAAAAGAATCTATTACAAATCGCCTTTGATAACCAAGAAAAAGCCCGCTTAATCGATTGGGTCAGTAATTTAAGCATCAACATGCAACACTACGATGAAGCCAATTATGTGCAAGGTGACTATCTCATGGATGGTTTTAATCAAACGGCTCATGAAACTGCAATGCAATGGTTAACGCCGCATAATATGCGCTTGGTGTTGATCCATCCTGATGTTGAACCTGAGCATACCACTCAGTGGTATCACACGCCCTATCGGATCGAAAGTATTTCTAGCTGTTGGCTGGAAGCGCTGTGCGAAATTAATACTCCACTACCAGAAATGCTATTACCTACAGCAAACCCTTATTTAACCAAAGAAGTGTCATTGTATGACGTTGAGCAGCCACAAAATCACCCACAACTATTAGTAAAAGAACCTGGCTTTGATTTTTGGTTTAAACAAGACAACACTTTTCGAGTTGCCAAGGGGCACTTTTATTTGGCGATGGATTCTGACTTTGCTGTTAAAGATATCAAACACATGGCACTTACTCGTCTATTTGCAGACTTATTTATGGATAGTGTTGCAGAACAATTTTACCCGGCAGAGTTAGCTGGTTTAAGTTATCACTTAACCTCACATCAAGGTGGTTTAACCCTGCACACTGCGGGACTCTCATCGAGCCAATTAGAATTAGTTGATGAATTACTCCAAGCGTTATTTAACGTCGATATTTGCGCTAAACGTTTTGCCGAGTATAAAAAACAGTTAGTCCGTCATTGGCGTAACAGCAATCAAAATAAACCCGTTGGTGAATTATTTAGCGTGCTGGGTGCAAAAATAATGCCGTGGAATCCAGAACCAGAGCAGCTTGCTGTGGCACTTAAAGATACCAGCTTTCATCAGTTTAATTGTTTTCGCCGCGAGTTTTTTAATGCCTTGCATGTAGAGTCATTTTTGCACGGTAATTGGCGAGAAAGTGATGCAATTGAGTTTCAAAAAAAGATTGCTCACCACTTAGCTAAATCAGCAACGATTGAAGATCTAACCCGTCCGTTATTTGAAATAGACAAAATAACCCGCTCGCAACTGACCCTAAATTGTAGCGATCATGCGATGGTTATTTATTACCAAGCACAAACCGATGACGTTGTTGAAAAAGTAAAAATGATGGCGCTAAACCATCTTATTAATCAAGATTACTTTAATGAACTTCGTACCAAACAACAGTTAGGCTACCTAGTGGGCGCAGGTTATGCGCCCTTTAATACTCGTGCGGGCATCGCCTTCTACGTGCAGTCACCTAACTACAGTGCAACCGCGATTTTTGAGCGTCATAATGCGTTTCTTGAGCAATTCCTTGCTTCATTAGAGCAATTAAATGAAGAGCAATGGCAGCAACAAAAACATGGCTTAACCACCCACATCGCCGAAAAAGATAAAAACCTCCGGCTGCGTTCACAACGCTTGTGGCTTGCCATTGGTAATCAAGATCATCACTTTCATATGCAACAAAAATTGTTAGAAGCATTGGAAAACCTTAGTCTTGCGCAGATAGTTACTTATATTCGCGAGACATTTGCAGAACATAGACCAAGATATGAGCTACTAAGCGTACCTAAAACAAACAAAACGACAAAAAAGCTGATTTCTTCTCATTCTCTTTGACACAACACCGTGCTTCAATTAGATTATCTAGTGCAAAATACAGAAGTGCCCTATGATAATAATAAAAATAATATTCAACACATTCATATTCGCCTCATTATTACTCTGCTTTAGCCCATTGGGCTATAGCGAGCAATTAGTCGATCAGCAAACTTTAATGCTTTATTTACCGAGTGCATTTGTTACGTTAGTGCTGCCTTACTTATTATTCACAATCTACAAATTACGCCGCTCACGACGCCAATTATGTATTTCTGAACGGCGTTTAAAAAGCACGGTTGAAGGCAGTGGTGACACACTTTGGGATTGGAATATCAAAACTGGTGAAGTACTGCGCATTAACGATAAATACATGATGGATAGAAATACCATCATTGATGTTCCACCTAATAAAGCCCTTATTCACCCTAATGATATAGCGCAAGTTGAATTACTGTTAAAGCAACACTTTGCGGAGCAAACCGCTTTCTTTGAAGCCAGCTATCGCATTAAAGACAGCTTTGATCGCTGGCATTGGGTACTCGACAGAGGCAAGATCATTGAAAAAGATACCAATTTAAACCCGCTAAGAATGACTGGCACGGTACGCGATATCACGCAATTAAAATCAACCGAGGCACGCCTTAACTTATTCGCTAAATGTGTTGAATCACTCACTGATGCATTAGCCATTTACGATAAAAACTTTAACCTGGTTGATCTTAATCCCAGCTTTTTATCGCAGTTTGGTGGGAACCGAGATAACTATTTAAACAAGCCATTTACCTTACCAGGTTACGAGCAAAGTTATATTGATGATATTAAAAATACTGTTCGTCTTACCGACCATTGGCAACAAGAAGTTAAACTGCGCAACAGTGAGCGAAAACTACTACCGATTGAAATCTCAATCGATGAAATTAAGAATGAACATAATCAAATTTGTAACTATGTCATTGTATATTCAGATTTAACCGAGCGTAAAAAAGCCGAATCACAACTACATAACTTATCAAATCGCGATCGTACAACTGGCTTACCTAACCGAAATCTATTTTTTACCGATCTTAAAAAGCTGGCAAAACAAGACAGCCACCATGCATTACTAGTATTTGATTTAGATAACTTTAAAAAAATTAATGACTCATTAGGGCATCAACTAGGCGACAGTTTACTGGCAAAACTAGCAATGCGGTTGAGTAAACTCACCCGTGAAAAAGATGTGTTTTACCGCTTAGGTGGCGATGAATTTGCCTTAGTTATGTCTGGCACTAACGATATTCATACCATTACCAGAATGGCAAAACAGTTTTTAGCCGCCATTGCCACGCCATTTAAAATGGCAGGTCACGAATTAGTGATCACTTCAAGTGTCGGCATTGTGTTATTCCCAGAAGATGGCAATACCCCAGAACTACTGCTTAAAAATGCCGATACTGCGATGTACCATGCGAAAAAGAAAGGTAATAGCTACTTATTCTTTAACGACACCATGAACCGCCAAGCAGTAAAACGCCTGCAAATTGAAAACTTAATGCGATTTGGTTTAAAAGAAGATCATTTTGAAGTTTACTACCAACCAAAAATGAATATCCGCACCGGTAAATTCACTGGAATGGAAGCCTTAGTGCGTTTTATTACTCCGAAAAAAGGCATTATTAGTCCTGGCGTGTTCATTCCCATCGCAGAAGAAACCGGGCAAATCATCGAAATTGGTGAAGTGGTACTTCATAAAGCATGCCGTGATGTTAAAGCCTGGCTGGATGCTGGCTTATTTAATGGCCGAGTTGCGGTAAACTTGTCTGCTAAACAATTTAGCTTACCGGATCTAACTACTCGTATTGATGTGATTTTACAAAATCACGCCTTGCCATCGTACTTTTTAGAACTTGAAATTACGGAAGGTACGGTAATGGACGACCCACAAGATGCTATTTCGATCATGCGCTCTCTCAGTGCCCGTGGTATTCATTTAGCCATGGATGACTTTGGCACTGGCTACTCATCACTTGCATATTTAAAGCAGTTTCCACTTAATACCCTAAAAGTTGATAAAGCGTTTATTGATGATATGCAAACAGAGCGAGGCCGTAATATGGTTGACTCAATAGTTACCATTGCACATAACTTAGACTTACATGTGGTGGCTGAAGGGGTTGAGCAAGCAGAGCAAATTGCAATCTTAAAAGAGCTTAATTGCGAAACGATGCAAGGCTACTATTATTCAAAACCTTTATCGCGAGCTGAATTTACAGAATTTTTGAAGAAACAACAAAACCAAGCGGCACTTAGTTTAGTACAACAGGCATAAATGACAGCCTATGGTCGCCATGTGCACGCTTGTATACCCACACAGCGCACTAGTGCACGACGATAATGTAAGTTAAACAAGCACCATGCAACGGGGCCTAACAACCCTGCTAGCACCAACCAGCGTTTAACTGGCATACCTTTTTTAATTGCCTGTGAATACATAACGACAATAGATACTACGCTGAGCAGAAAATACAAAAGCAGCCTCGTTCTTTCAGTTTAAAAAATGAGCGCGCAGTGTAACCAAAGCATGCACTGATTTAAAGTACTGCGGGCAAATAATGAGCATAAATTATAATGATATAAAAAAACCGACAAAGATGTCGGTTTTTATCAATACAGGCAGCGTACTTATTTTTCAGCACGGCCCATAAATTTATGCTCTGCGGTATTAATACGGATGCGGTCACCTGTAGAAATATGCTCCGGCACTTGAATGATCAAACCAGTTGATAATCGTGCAGGTTTAGAGCGAGCGCTCGCTGAAGCACCTTTAATTGAAGGGTCTGTTTCTTCAACCACAAGTTCAACACTTGATGGTAAATCTAATCCCACTGGTGCGCCATCAATTACAATGACATGCACGCCTTGGGTTTCTTCGTTGACGAATAAAATTTCTTCGCTGATCGCTTCTTTATTAAGATTATATGGCGTGTAATCTTCGTTATCCATAAATACGTATTCTTCGCCATCTAAATACGAGAACATTGCTTCACGACGAGTTAAATCAGCTAGTTTTAACATGTCGCTATCTTTGAATGTTTCATCTACTTTGCTACCAGTTACTACATCGTATAAGCGCATACGGTACAAACTTCCACCAGCACGGCCTTGTGGTACAGAACGAACAATATCTTTAACCACTAAAACGCGGCCATTAAACTCAATCGCAGTACCTTTTTTAACTTCACTTGCCTTTGGCATCAGTGTATTCCCTATAATTTATAAATCCCCAGAAACATACCACGAACTGGATTTTCTTCAATAAGAAAATATCACATACCGCTATTTTTCTCGTAGGGCCTGTATTTACTCATAAATTTTACCTATTAATCGATTTTTCATGACTAAACTACGAAAAAGCTGCTATGGTTAAACTACCAAAAATGACTTCAAGGACTGGATCATGGATCAGCACACTGCACATGAGTATTTAGCAAAAAAACCTCTGGTTATGGTTACCCAACCTTTCGGCCAAGAAGTTGATGTATATAAAGTAAACCATAAAATGTTTGCCACTTTATCGGTTGGCAACGAAGGGGAAACTGACGAAGACGGCAACCCTATTTGGTGGATGAATTTAAAATGCGACCCGGATGAAGCGCAATCACTTCGTGATATTTTTCCTTCAGTGATCCCGGGCTATCATATGAATAAACGGTTATGGAATACTGTTATTTTAGATGGCTCAATCCCGCAAGGTGAAATTGAACGTATGATTGATAATTCATTTAACTTAGTGGTTGCCAATATGCCGGAAAAAGATCGCAAAGCGATTGAAATTCATATGTAAGTCACAATTTTATGTTGTACTGCGCAAGCTACTTGTTCAGTACAACTTAGCCTTACTCCGTACACGTTAGTAAAAAATGATGATCATCAAATAATACCCCACCAATTTCGTAAGCTGACGGTTCAACGCTAACTAACTTAAAGCCACATTTAGCCAACACTTTTTCTGAGCCTACATTCCCTTTCGTAACCACAGCAGTAAATTGTTGAATGTTAAACGCTGTCGTCGCCCATGTTAAAAATGCTTGTAGTGCTTCAGTTGCATAACCTTGACCATAAAACTCAGGCATTAACAGATAACCAACTTCGGGAGTGTTTGATGAGGATGTTGTAAGCCCTGTAACGCCCACTTTTTTGCCTGTTTTTATTTCAATGATCATCAAACACAAAGACTTATTGGCTGTAGGGTGCCCCGGCGCCAACCGCTGCATAAACTTATTACGTATTTGCGTATCAGAAGGCCTGTCAAAACATTTTTCAATAACGCATGGCTCATCATGCAAAGCTAAAAAAAACGCCCAATCGTCTTGTTCAAGGAGCCTCAATTGTAATCTTGCAGTGCTGATGTTCATTATTCGTCTTTACGCGGTATCAGTTAGGGATGCCCCTGTTATAACAACAAAGCAAAATGATTTCAGCAACTAAATTTTTTAAATTCTAGGCATAAAAAAACGCACTTCAAACTATCCGTGCGTTTTTATAACTAGCAATTAAATACTATTTCACTTTATCATCGCTTGCATCGGCTGGGGGCGTGTCGGTTACCGATTCAGCTTCAGTAGCTGGCGCTGGCGGAACAATAACTTCTTGAGCCTCAACCGCTTCGACAGGTTCTACATCGGTAACGTCTTGCGTAGCCGCCACGGTTTGTTCTACCACAACTGCTTTACTTGGCTGTGTAGACTCAGGCTGATAAAAGCTTGCACCAGCATCAGCCATCGAAACTAAAGCTGCACACGGCGCAAATACCGAGTTAAAGTTAGCAAAAGTAGCCATTTCTGAGCTTACTTTGTTTGCGCCAAGTTTATTCATATAGCTAAATGGACCACCTAAAAATGGCGGGAAGCCAATACCAAAGATTGCGCCAATATCACCATCACGAGGACTGGCAATAATGCCTTCGTCTAAACAGCGGGCAGCTTCGTTAAGCATTTGTGCCACACAACGTTTAGCAATTTCGCTTTTATTTAAACGTGGTGATGGGCTCACGCCGAGTAATTCGTAAACTGATTCGTCTACTTTTTTAGCTTTCTTATCGTAAAGATAAAAACCACGGCCAGTCTTCCGGCCTAAGCGTTTGGCATCAATTAAACGTGAAAACGCATCGGGTGCTTTAAAACGATCACCGAGTTCTTTTTCAAGAATTGGCGCAATCTTAGAGCCGATATCAATGCCGACTTCGTCTAATAGTGCTAATGGTCCAACAGGGAAACCAAACTCAACGAGTGCCGCATCAATCTTTTCAATTGGCTCACCTGCCAGTAATAAGTTAGCCGCTTCATTCACATAAGGCGCTAAAATACGGTTAACGTAAAAGCCTGCGCTATCTTTAACAACGATTGGTGTTTTACCTTGCTTACGGGCAAAATTTACAATCCGGGCGATAGTCTCTTCTGAGGTGCCTTCGTGTGGAATGATTTCAACCAATGGCATTTTCTCAACTGGTGAGAAATAATGTAAGCCAATTACATTCTCTGGACGGGCAGCTTCTGCCGCAATTTGTGAGATAGGCAATGATGACGTGTTACTAGCAAAAATTGTGTTTGCTTGGCATTCACGTTCTACATCTACCACCATACCTTGCTTAAGGCTTAGGTCTTCAAATACCGCTTCAATCACTAAATCAATGTGTTTAAAACCACTGTAGTTAGTTGTACCAGTAATTCGGTTCATAGTTTGTTGCAGTTCAGCCTTAGATAAAATACGGCGCTTTTGCTTTTTATCTAAAATTTTATAGCTGTAATTCATGGCATTACTTATGCCCTGCTCTGCAACATCTTTGATACGAACTGGTACACCGGCTTTTACAGCACTAACATGGGCAATACCTGCGCCCATTAAACCACCGCCTAGTACGGCTGTTTTAGTGATTGCTGGAGCGTCGTCGTTGCGCCACTCTTTTTTCATTTCAGTGGTGGCAAAAAATATCCCACGTAATGACTTTGATTCGCTACTCATTACTAAAGTAGCAAAACCTTCCGCTTCTGTTTTATAAGCTTTTAGTTCATCCAGCTCAACACTTGCGCGTATTGCTTTGATAATAGCCAACGGCGCAGGATAATGACCACCGGTTTTTTTCAGTACATTTTCTTGTGCTTTTTTAAAGATGAAGTTTCGGCCAAACGGATTCGATTCTAATAATTGGCTAATACGATCAAGCTTAGGCTTGGCCGCTTTCGCTTTACCTTTTGAAGCAAATTCTTTTGCTACTTTTAGCAATACGGTCTGTGGTACACAATCATCTACCAAACCCGATTTTTTAGCTTGTTTAGCGCGAATTTGTTTACCTGTTAACGTCCACTCAAGGGCTTTTTGCAAACCAACCAGTTTAGGCAAGCGTTGCGTTCCACCACCACCGGGTAATAAACCAAGTTGTACTTCAGGTAAGCCTAGTTTAGTGATATCACTGTCTGTACATACGCGATAATCGCACGCCAAGGCAAATTCTAAACCACCACCCAATGCCGCACCATGAATGGCACTAACAGTTGGAAATGGCAGTTTTTTCATATCAAAAAATGCACGGTGGCATAATTCGCTGATCGCCAGTGCATCATCACGACTTTGCACGTTATCAAGCATTTTTACATCAGCACCAGCAATAAAGTTATCGCTTTTACCACTAATGAATACCATGCCCTTCACTGACTGCTGTTTTGCGTCATCAAGTAAGGCTGTTAAATCATCTGCAAAAGTGTCGCGCAGGGTATTCATTTTTTCGCCCGGCACATCAATGGTGACAACGGCAATACCGCTATCATCAACGTCTAAATTAAATACTGACTGTGTCATTACGCACTCTCCAATACAAAGGCTGCACCTAAGCCACCTGCGGCACACGCAGTTGTTAGTGCTAAGCCACCGCCACGGCGGTTGAGTTCATGTAAACTTTGGGTGATAAGTCGTGCGCCGGTGGCTGCAAATGGATGACCATATGCAAGCGAACCGCCTAAAACGTTAAACTTATCCATGTTAATTTCACCAATCGCTTTGCTGCGACCGAGTTTTTCTTGCGCAAACTTATCTGAGGCAAACATTTTCATGTTCGCTAACGTTTGTGCTGCAAAGGCTTCGTGCATTTCAATTAAATCAAGATCGGCAAGCGTTATGCCAGCTCTCGCTAAGGCAACAGGCGTTGAATGAGCCGGCCCCATTAGCATGTCTTCATTCACACCAATGGCAGAGAATGCAAAGCTACGTACATAACCTAAAATGTTATAGCCTAATGCTTTGGCTTTACTTTCGCTCATCATTAATACCGCTGCTGCACCATCAGTTAGCGGTGTTGAGTTTGCAGCAGTGACTGAGCCATGCTGACGGTCAAACGCTGGTTTTAATTTAGCGTACCCTTCAACCGTTGAATTATGGCGAATATTATTATCTTGTTCGATAAAACTTTTATACGGCGGTAAATGTGCAGTCATCACTTCATCAGCAAGTTTACCATCTGCCCATGCTTGGCTAGCAAGAGTATGTGAACGATGTGCTAAGGCATCTTGATCTTCACGGCTAATACTGTGAGTTTTTGCCATCTGCTCGGCAGTTTGACCCATAGATAAACCAGTTGAATATTCTGCAACCGCAGGCGGTACTGGTAATAAATCTTTTAAACGCAGCTTAGAGAATATTTTTAAGCGCTGACCTAAGGTACGTGCTTTATTGAGATCAACAAGGCTACCTGCTAATTTTTTACTTACGCCGATTGGCAATACCGATGACGAGTCTGCACCACCAGCAATACCCACTTGCACCGAACCTGCCATGATTGATTCAGCCACATTAGCAATCGCCTGAAAACTAGTAGCACAAGCACGTGATACGGAGTACGCATCAACAGATACTGGCATACCAGTACCCAATACGATTTCGCGGGCAATGTTTGGCGCTTCTGGCATTTGTACTACTTGACCAAACACTAATTGATCAATTTCAGATTTATCAAAGTTAAGGCGTTCAAGCATTTCGTTAACGACTAACTTCCCCATATCAAGGGCTGGTACATGATGAAATGCAGTTGCTTGTTTAGCAAATGGCGTACGTAAACCACTGACGATGGCAATACGATCGCCCTTTGCTGTTTTTAGTATATTTTGCTCAGACATTAATGCTCTCCCGCTGACAGGTCTGACCTGTTTGTTTCCTCGATTCTAAACAACCCGTGTGCTAAAGCCAATAGCGAAATTGAAAATAGTATAATTAGTTACCAACCATAGGCTTTTTTTAGCATATTTACAAAAAATACTGCGCTTTCTATGCTAGGGTAAAAATCGTTAAAAAATAACGAACTATTTTGAAAACTTGAGTCTAACACTTGTGTTATAAACTATTTACCCATATTACTAGTTAAGCTTTTATAAACCTTGCAAATCAGGACAGTTTTTTTACTATGGCCACTAACGTATTTTCACAATTAAAAACTTATTTAGATAGCCAAATTATTGGCCAGCCAGAATTAACGCAAGCACTACTTATTGCTATTTTAGCCGATGGTCACTTATTAGTAGAAGGCCCTCCAGGGCTTGCTAAAACTCGCGCAGTAAATGCATTAGCCAAAGGCGTTGAAGGCTCATTCCAACGCGTACAGTTTACCCCAGATCTATTACCTGCTGACGTAACCGGTACTGATATTTACCGCCAACAGACCAGCGAGTTCGTTTTTGAGAAAGGCCCACTATTTCATAACCTAATTTTAGCCGACGAAATTAACCGTGCCCCAGCTAAAGTACAATCAGCCTTATTAGAAGCCATGGCTGAGCGCCAAGTCACGGTTGGTAAAAACACTTATCCGCTGTCGGATTTATTTATGGTGATGGCAACCCAAAATCCACTGGAGCAAGAAGGCACTTACCCGCTACCAGAGGCGCAATTAGACCGTTTCTTACTCCACCTAAGTATTGATTATCCAGGCGCCGAGCATGAGCTTGATATTTTACGCCTTACCCGTGGCGAAGCGTTGAGCGAGCATCAAGCACCAGCACAACAAATTAGTCAAAGCGATTTATTTGCCTCTCGCAAAGCAATTTTAGGGCTGTATTTAGCTGAGCCACTTGAGCAATATTTAGTGCAACTTATTATTGCAACGCGTGAAGGCGCAAAACTAGACGCCCAATTAGGCAGCTGGATTGAATATGGCGCAAGTCCGCGTGCCACCATCGCCTTAGATAAATGTGCCCGTGCTCATGCATGGTTACAAGGTCGTGACTTTGTTGCTCCAGATGATATTCAAGCTGTGTTACATAATGTTCTGCGCCATCGCATTATTTTAAGTTATGAAGCACAAGCCGATGGCGTTACTAAAGATCAAGTCATTAGCCGTATTTTAGAACTTGTTGCCGTGCCATAAACCATGCAAAGCCAATTAGATAACCAACAGTGGCTCAGCCTAAGTCATAGCCATGGGGTCGACTTAGGCTTGAAAGAGCTGATGTATTATAAAGCGAAAGCTCGCTTATTAGAGCTTGCGCCAAAAGTTAAAATTAGAAATAGCCTGACCGGCCAATATCTCGCGCCTCATAAAGGCCGTGGTATGGAGTTTGCTGAAGTACGTCATTATCAACAAGGCGATGATATTCGCTCAATTGATTGGCGCGTTACAGCACGTACTGGCGAAACACACACTAAGTTGTTTCAAGAAGAAAAAGAACGGCCAGTGTTTGTGTTTACAGACTTTTCTAATTCAATGCTGTTTGGCTCAAAGCTATTACTTAAATCTGTGCAAGCTGCGCATATCAGTGCCTTGGTTGCGTGGTCAGCGTGCCAACGCGGCGATCGCATCGGTGGCATAGTGTTTAATCAACACGGTCATTTAGAGCTCAAGCCCAGCGCCCGCGAAAAAGCCGTGTTAAAACTATGCCACAATTTGTGTAATAACCACCAGCAAGCACTCGCGCAGATTGATGAGCCCGCAGACAATAAACTCAGTGATAATCTAAAACGTTTGAATCATTTAGCCAAGCCGGGCAGCTTAGTCTATTTAGTGTCAGATTTTAGCGCCCTTGATGATGCCAGTTTTAAACAACTAGAAATACTGAGTCGACATTGTGAACTGATCGGCTGCCATATTAGCGACCCATTTGAGCATCAGCTACCGGCGTTTAAACAAACAGTAACGGTTAGCGCCAACGGCAGTGACTTTGCGTTACCGCTGATGGATAAAAGTTTTCGTGATAAATTTGCTAAAACTGCTGAGCAAGCATTTACCACACGAATGCAACGCTTAACTAAATCGGGTCTTAATTTAATATCATTCAATGCAGCCACACCTCTTGAGCTGCAATTAGTGAGAAAGTAATATGCAAACCTCTCCATTAGCTGGCCTCCATGATGTGATTGTGCCAAGCCATGTTTCTTGGTGGCCTTTAGCACCTATTTGGTGGCTCATCATTGTCGTGTTACTCGTAACTGTAAGCTTTATAAGTTACCAGTTGTACCGGGCACGGCAGTTTAAAAAAGCTAAACGCCAAGCTATTTCCCTCAGTGAACAACACGCAGAAGATGCCCAGCAACTACATATTTTAATTAAACGCCTGGTTTTACACTATTATCAGCAAAGTGCTGCATCACAAGGCACGAAACAATGGTGTATTACTCTAAATAAGCTGACCGGACAACAATTTACTGAACACGAGCTGATGAGCCTTTATCAATCACAAAGCAATCAAACTGCGCTGGCACAGAAATTAAAACTCGCCATTGTGCAATTTAAATTAAAGGAGCCGCTGAATGTTTGAATTTAGCTGGCCTTGGTTATTTGTATTATTACCGCTGCCTTGGTTGTTGCGCTTATTTAAGCCAGTGCACAGTGAAGGCAATACCCGCTTACGTATTCCAAGCTTCGCCAAACACAATTTAGGCGCGCAAGTTGTCCAGCAACAGGCGCGTGGTATTAGTATATTTGAATGGTTGGTTTGGTTGCTTTTAGTCACCGCTTTAGCTAACCCAACCTGGCTTGATGAGCCAATTACCTTACCTAACGAAGGCCGCGATATCATGCTAGCTGTGGATTTGTCAGGATCAATGACCGAGCAAGATATGGCTTATCAGGGCCAATATGTTGACCGTTTAACTATGGTAAAAGCGGTATTAAGTGACTTTATTGAGCAACGTCAAGGCGATCGTTTAGGGCTGATTTTATTTGGTGATACGGCATTTTTACAAACACCACTAACGCGAGACGTTAAAACCGTAAGCCAAATGCTATCAGAAGCGCAAATAGGCTTGGTTGGCCGTGCCACCGCCATTGGCGATGCACTGGGCTTATCAGTAAAACGTTTTGCCAGTAAAGATGAAAGCAATCGCATTGTGGTGTTATTAACAGATGGTCAAAACACCGCCGGTAACTTAGATCCAGAAGAAGCCCTACTGCTTGCCCGCGAAGAAGGCATTAAAGTGTATACCATCGGCGTAGGCTCTGATAATCCGCGTGGCTTTAGCTTATTTAATATGGGAGGCATGAGCGGAGGTAGTTTAGATGAAACCCTGCTAAAACGTATTGCCGAACAAACTGGCGGCCTTTATTTTCGCGCAAAAGACGTTGCCGGCTTACAACAAATTTATCAAGAACTTGATAAACTTGAGCCGATCAGCGCTGATGAGCAAACCTTTCGCCCACAAAGTGCGTTATTTTACTTCCCTTTATTAATTGCACTGACCTTGATTGGTCTGCGCGTTATGTTTATCAGTGCAAAAGCATTAAGACAGGAGGCCTAATGGACTTTGAATTTATCCGCCCGACCGTATTGTGGTTATTAGTTCCTGTGTGTTTAGTGTTTACTATTGCAATAATAAAGCACAAGAAAACCAGCCAAGGTGAATTAATAGCAGCTCACTTAGCAAAATTTGTGATCAACACCAACAACCAAAAAAACACGCAACCCATGTGGCTAATTGCCCTCTTTGCAGTGTTAGCCGTCATTTTTAGCGCAGGGCCCAGTTTTGAAGAAAAACAAGTGCCGGTATTTCAAAGCAAAAATGCCCGTGTAATTGTGATGGATATGTCGCTATCGATGTACAGCACGGATATTGCGCCCAGTCGTTTAGTGCAAGCGCGCTTCAAAGCGCTGGATATGATCAAACTATTTAAAGAAGGTGACACTGCGTTAGTGGCCTATGCAGGCACTGCTTATACCATTTCGCCGCTAACCAATGATGCCGCGACGCTTGAAAACCTGATCCCAAGTTTAAGCCCAGATATCATGCCTGATAAAGGCTCCAACGTACTTGCTGGGCTTGATGCTGCAAAAGAGTTATTAACACAAGCCGGATATCTTGAAGGCGATATTATCTTAGTAACAGATGGTATTGAACAAAGTGAGCAACAAGATATCAGCCAATTTACAGACGCTAACCCTTATCGATTAAACATTTATGGTATCGGAACAGAGCAAGGCGCGCCAATTAAACTTCCTGAAGGTGGGTTTTTAAAAGATAGTTACGGGCAAATTGTGGTGCCCACCATCAACATCAGTATGCTTAATGGTCTAGCAAGAAACAGTGGCGGTAAATTTGCGACTTATCAACCGAGTGCCCGCGATATTCAAATTTTTGCTCCCAGTGCAAATAGTGAAATACTGAAAAATGAAAAACAAAGTCAAGCGCTCTGGCGTATTGATGCGGGGATTTATGGCTTGTTTATTTTACTGCCAATGATGCTGTGGATTTTTCGCCGAGGAGCTTTTGCAGCTGCATTTTTAGTGGTGAGCTTTTTACCGCAACACAATGCTTATGCAGTAGAGCTGCCTTCGGTATTTAAAAATCAAGATCAACGTGCGCTGGACGCCTATCAACAAGGTGAATATGAGCAAGCTGCCACAGCAGATTCTAGTCAACTAAAAGGCGCGGCGCTTTACCAGCAAGGTAATTTTAATGCTGCATTGGCACAATTTAGCCAAGATAAAAGCGCCACTGGTTTATATAATTACGGTAATGCTCTAGCAAAGGCAGGCAAGCTAGACGAAGCAATTGCCGCCTATCAGCAAGCACAAACTTTGCAAGACGACTTTACCCAAGCAAAAGAAAATCAGGCACTCGTTGAGCAATTGAAAAATCAACAGCAACAGCAGCAAAATCAACAAGGCCAAGACGGCGAACAAAACCAAGATCAAAAAAGCCAAGATGGTGAACAAGGTCAAGATCAGCAAAATAAAGATAAGTCACAGCAAGGTGAACAGCCAAATCAGGACCAGCAATCTCAACAAGGCGATCAATCTAAGCGAAGTGATGATCAGCAAGATGGCAAACCATCTGATCAACAAACTGACAAGCAAAACGAGCCACAAATGGAGGCGGAACCTGAGCAAGGTGATAAAACTGATGGGCAACAGCAACAAGATGCGCAAACCGAGCCCCAAGATGACTCTGCAAACGATGATAAGCAGGCGCAGCCACAAATGACTCCTGAACAACAGCAACAAGCTGAAGAAGCGGCAAAGCAACAAGCTATGCAAGCACAAACCGCAGAGCTTACCAACGAAGAGAAAGAGAAAGCGCAGCAGCTTAGTCAGTTATTGCGAAAAGTACCCGATGATCCCGCAATCCTGTTACGTAACAAAATGCAATTAGAAGCCCAAAAACGAAACAATCAACGCCGTCCACAAGGAGTCGAAAAATCATGGTAATGCGATTAATCTGTTGTTTATTGCTTATCAGCGCTATGCCCTCGTGGGCCGTTACGCAATTACAAGCCAGTGTTGATAAAAACCCGGTACTAGCGGGTGAATTTTTTATGCTCAATATCAGTGCAGATGACACCATAAAAAATGATCAACCTGATACCTCAGTCCTGTTAAAAGACTTCGTGGTTGGCCGCACCAGTGTCAGCACCCGCACAAACATCATTAATGGTAGTATTTCAAAAGAAACCACTTGGTCTATTAAACTTATGACCCGCACTGCCGGTGATTATACAATCCCAGCATTTAGTGTAGCTGGTGTCAGCTCTGCGCCCATTGCATTAAAAGTGGCTGAACGCAGTAAAGATGCGCAGCAAAACAACGATATTTTTATTAAAGCATCGCTTTCAAGTGACAGCCTATTTGTTCAAGAGGCAGGGCTTTACACGGTTAAGCTATATCTTGCCAAAGAGTTACTTGATGGTAATTTAAGTGCCCCCGCGATGCCCGATGCGCAGCTAAGTCAAATCGGCAAGCAGACTGAAAACTATGAACTTGTTGATGGTAAGCGTTACTTAGTGATCACTCGCGAGTATTTAGTACAGCCCCAAAAAAGTGGTAGTTACACGATTCAAGCACCAACTTTTCAAGGTCGAATTCGCCAAGACTATCGCCAATTAGATGTATCTGCACTGGGTGATAATGTCGATATTGAAATTAAACCGATACCAAGTGACTACCAAGGTGCATGGCTGCCTAGTGAATTAGTTAATTTAGATGAGCAATGGCAACCCGCTGACGACACAGTAGAAGTGGGTACACCTATTACGCGAACGCTGACCTTAACTGCACTTGGTATCACCAAAGAGCAACTACCTGATATTGAACTGCCTGAAATCAAAGGTATTCGCAGTTACCCAGATGAAAAAGAAAATAATCACTTGGTTCGCGATGGTCGTGTAATATCACAACAAACAGCCTCGTACGCTTTGTTACCACAGATGCCAGGCACTTATACACTGCCAGAGGTAAGCGTGCCTTGGTATAACACCAAGATTAACCGGATCAGTTATGCAACACTACCAGCTCGTACTATTACAGTAACACCTAGTAGCACAAGCACTCCAGCAGCCGTTGCTGCGCAGCCACTTACGCCATCACAAAGCGCAACAACAGATGCTGCAGCAATAAGTTATCAAGCAACGCCGATAAATCAGTATCCGCTATGGTTAATTATTATCAGTGTGATTGGTTATTTATTATGGTTTATTACCTTGATTTTATGGTGGCGCAGTCAATCTCAGCGCAGCTTGATGCAAGCAAAGCCGACAGTAACCCATAGTGATTCATCAATTTCATTAGATGAATTAAAGAAACACGCTAAAAGCAATGATGTAAGTGCCTTTTATCAGGCGCTAAATCGTTACGCAATGCACTTAACAAAACAATCGAGCGGTGCAATAGACAAGCTCGAACAACTAGCTGATAATGCACAGCTTAGTCAACATATTGCTAAACTAAGGGCTGCACTCTATAGTCCTAATGATACAGATGTTGATTTAATTGCGATTGTCGGCATGTTAGAAGAGCAACGTAAAGTACAAAAAAAATCACAACAAGCTGTATTAAAAGGACTTTATAAATAGAGTTTAAGTGACGGGGAGCAATCCCCGCGCTCAAATAGTAAATAACTTAAAATAAATAAAAAAGTGCTTATGCTTGGAAATGAAAACTCTAAAAGTCAGGTCTTAGTTGATATGGCAGAGAAAAAAACACGCTATGAAAAACTTGTTCATGTTTATCATAGCGAATTATATCGCTTTGCTTATTGGCTCTGCCGCGACCCTAATATTGCCGAAGATCTTGTCCAAGAAACATTTTTACGTGCTTGGCGATCTCTGGATTCATTATTAGATCAAAAAGCAGCTAAGCCATGGCTATTGACGATTTTACGCCGGGAAAATGCCCGTCGTTTTGAACGCAAACAATTTGATTATAGCGATGTTGAAAACGACACCTTAGTTGACGAAAAAAGTGTCACCTTGGATGACGAAATGGAACAAACAGTGATCCAACGTCAAATCGCTAAGTTACCTGATGAATACCGCGAGCCATTATTATTACAAGTCGTTATGGGCTGCTCCGGTGAAGAGATAGCAGAAATATTAGATTTAAATAAAAACACGGTTATGACGCGTTTATACCGCGCCAGAAACCAGTTAAAAGAGGCATTGAGCCGTGATGATGAACAACTTAAAGGGGCATCAAATTAATGGATGATCTCGAGTTTCGTCGCCGAATTAGCGCACACCCAAACAGCACAGATAAGGAGCTTGTGGAGTTTGCAGAGCAACACTCTGAGCGACAAGAATTTATTAATGATATGCAGGCCTTTGATTTAGAGCTTGCCAATGCACTTGACGTACCGGTGCCAGCAGGTCTTGCCGAGCGTATTTTAGCAAACACCGCAGCGCATGCACAAAACGAGTCGGTCACAACTGAGCAACTCAACCAAGCACCAGCTGATACCAGCGCGCAAACACCGCCGCAACGAACAGATAATGTAGTTGAGGCAAGTACACGTTTTAAACGTGCTCGTTTACCACTTGCCATGGCAGCCTCAGTATTAGTGGCTGTGGGAGCATTTTTATTTAGCAGCGAACAAAATGTCGCGTACGCAGCTGGCGAACATGCGCTTGCTCATGTTTACTATGAAATTAATTCGCTGCAAAAGACCGAAGCAATCAGCTTAGCAACGGTAAATGAAAAATTTGCTGTGTTAGGCGGCCATTTAGATGAATTGCCAGGTAAAGTGACTTACCTAATGTTTTGTGACTTTAAAGGCCAAAAGGGATTACACCTGGTTTTTGAATCAGACTATGGCCCGATGACGGTATTTATAGTGCCATCAAAACAGCAATCGTTTGGCATCGGCGACGATGATTTTCAAGACGATCGTTTTGAAGGCCATATTAACCGTGGTGCTGACGCAGATACTATTTTAGTAGCAAGTCTTGGTGCGCCATTAGAAAATTACAATGATCGTATTAATGGTGCGATCCGCTGGTTAAATTAACCTTCCTTTTGCATTGCCGTTATTATGGCGGCAATGCAATTTATACCTTCACGAAACAATCGTTATATACTTCCCGCTTTAACCAATAATTGCTTTTAAATTAGTCTATTGACCAAGCTACTGAGCATTTTAGAGCTAATTCCGTTTGTCGCTATTTATCTAATTCCTGAACTACTTTAGAATCGCCGTTCTAATTTGTTTTAAGGAACTTCATGAAAAACCTGATTGTTATATTTTCATTGCTTGCTCTACTATGTACTGCAAGTTTTGATGCACAAGCACGTAAAAAGTTTGGTAGTAAAAAACGTGGCCAAACACCAGAAACACAACAAACCGCACAAAAACAACAAACAGATACCAATACCCTCGCCCCTGCTGCAAAACCAAAATCAAGCAAAAAAGGCATGATGGCAGGTATTTTTGGCGGCTTATTAGCCGGTGGATTAATCGCCGCAATGATGGGCGATGACTTTGAAGGGATGCAACTACTTGAGATAATTTTAATGGCAGGTATTGCCTTTATTATCTTTAAACTTATCATCGGTATAATACGTCGTAAAAACGCCCCTGTAATGGCGCACGGCCAAGGAGCATTTACTGCACCGAAAATGAGACAAACTGCGCCTGAGCACACCACTACAAGTGGATTTAGTCAAACCAATGACGTACCGTTTAATTTACCCGCTAACTTTGATACTAACGGCTTTTTACAAGGTGCGCGTAGCCATTATCATACATTGCAAACAGCATGGAATAATGCTGACTATGCAACGATGGCTGAATACTTAAGCCCTGAACTAGTCGCTGAATTTAAAGCGGAACGTGAAGCGATTGACAGCGTTGCAACTGACGTGATGTTTATTGATGCAGAACTTGTACGTGCCGATACCGACACACAAAAATGGCAAGTAAGTGTACGTTTTAAAGGGAAGTACCGTGACTTAGGCGATAATAAAGAACAGCCTATTTTAGAAATTTGGCACTTAGAGCGTGCCACCAGCGATGATGCGCCTTGGCTGATTGTTGGTGTTGAAGATTTAATTGACGCGTAGTTCTTAGTTCTAGGTTCTAGGTTCTAGGTTCTAGGTTCTAGGTTCTAGG